>NZ_JNJV01000008.1 GCF_000702785.1 Mycoplasmopsis primatum ATCC 25948
GAATAAATATATTGAAATAAGGTCAAAATAGAAGAGATATTTATGAAATTTTTAGAAGAAATAAGCGACATTATTCATGGTAAATTACCAAATGTTGATGAAGGCAAAAAAAGATTTATTGTTGAATATATTGCTTCAACAAAAGCTAGATCAAAAAATGATATAACCAAAGCCTTTCGATATGCTAATGATGATGAATGATATACCACTAAGGAAGATGTTCAGCATTTTATTAATAAAGCCAATATTTCAAAAGATAAAGTTATTTGATGTCCTTTTGATATGCCCGATTCAAACTTTGTATCAGTTTTTAAAAAGAATGGTTATAAAGTTATTTCATCTCATATACTTGAAGATAAAGATTTCTATAAATATACTCCTAAACAAAAATGGGACATAATTATTTCAAACCCACCTTTTAGAAACAAACATAAATTATTAGAACGCTTGTTAGAATTTAATAAACCATGAGCATTAATTTTTGGAATTCAAGCACTAAACAGCGAAAAATTTTGCGATATGTTACAAAAATTTAAAAGACCACAATACATCCATTTAAAAAGAAGAATGTGTTTTACAAAAGACTATTTGAACTATGACGTTCTAAATTTAGATCGTCCTTCTTTTGCTTCTATGTGAATATGTAATGACTTGTTTGAAGATGATATTCAAGTATGAAACGGCGTTAATTATAAAAAAGATAATAAGGAATATTGTTAAATGGTTGAAATTAAAATTTCAAATAGTCTAATAAATAAACTTGTTTTCATATCTAAAAAAATAAACGCCCATCTAATCAATGAAAAGATTTATGACTTATTAATTGATATATAAACACACTTGAGACTGTTGGCGTTGTGCTAAATAAAAGTATAAAACATCTTACTAATAGCACCAAAATTAGTGATTTAAATTAATATTTATTACTATGACGCAATCTCAAATTTTCATAATTGAGTTTATGAATTTTATGAATCTAAGATATGCTATCAATCTAATAGAAATATTTACTTATCCGCGACATTAATGTAAACAATAATTTTTGTATTCTAGGTCTAAATGTGTAAAATATAAAACATTATGAATATTTTATATAGCATATTACTCAATATAGCATTAATTTTATTTGGCTATTTGACACTAGGTTCATTGAATACATCTATTATTTTAAGTAAAAAAATCAAACATGATGATATTAGATATCATAACAGCAAAAATGCTGGTGCAACTAATAGTTTGCGCACATATGGTACTAAATTTGCTGTATTAATTTTAATTATCGATGTTTTTAAAACAGCTATTCCGGTTATTATTTTAAGTAGTATTTTTTATCATGTTTTACCTGTTCATGAATTTGTGCAAAATAAATACTTTGTTAGTCCACAGTCTTTTGGTCTAGGTGTTGTGTTGGGTCATATATTTCCTATTTATTATAAATTTAAAGGGGGCAAAGGTGTTGCATGTTCAATTGGCGTAATTATATCGGTCAATATTTTAATTTTTTTGATTGCTTTCATAGCGTTTGTATTAATAGTTAAAATAAGCAAATATGTTTCACTGGCTTCAATTTTAACAGCTGCGATCTTACTTATTTTCTTTTGAATGCCCTGAATGATAAGTGGTATATTAGGTTTTTGATTTAACAACGTGCAATTAAGTCATCAGTTTATTGAAATGGTTCCATATTGATATGTAACGCCTATTATATACACAATAATTGCCGCATTAGTTATTAGCAGTCATCATAGCAACATAACTAAATTAATTAATCATACAGAAAGCAAATTTTCAGTCAAAAACAAAGCAAATAATTGCGCTGAAAATAAGCAAAATGAATAAATCAGTAATGATTTATTTTTTATATTTTTGTTTATAAACATTTTATACACAGCATAAATATCTTAAAAAACCAAAAAAACGCAGTTTTTAAATACTAAAATCGATATTTTTCAAAGTTTTCCACTTTTGAGCAAAAAGGAAAAAAGTATGAAAAAGTAAAATATTGCATTTTATAGAATGATTATATGCAAAATAATAACGAAAATTTAGAACAAAAAATTAAGGTTCTTCCTATTTTAAAACCGATAGCATTAGTACCAGAATTTGTAGAAAAAGTAAAGGGAGATAATAAATTAAAAACAAATGTAATAGTACTAATAGCTGAGGACGAAAACTGCGCTTACTTCGTTTCTGGCATGCTTGCTAAAAATGAAGATGAAGACAATCAAAGCATTGTTAATTTGGATACTGAAGACGGAATTCTCGACAATGGCGAAACAGCCAATATACTATTAGCTAAATCAATTGATTTGTCAGTGATTTACAAAATGGACTACGATGAGCTTATATCAAAAATACAAACTAAGTGAGAAAACATGGCTAGAATGCCTTATCTCTCAATTAAAGACCAATTGAGCGTTGTTAATGCAATCTCGGAGAATATAACAAATCAAAAGAATTTGCCTAAATTAGTATTGATTAGAAAAAAGAAAGCTGAAAATAACGCTCAAGCATCTAGTGTCAGTATTTAACAGTGAATTAGAGTCAAATTAATAATTAGGAAGAATTTTGCATGCCTTGCTATTAAATATAGCAAGGTTCTTTTTTATAGCATTAAAAAATCTAGCATTGAAGCTAGAATTTTTTACTTTAATTATTTGTTAGTGAATCTTTTTGCACTGGGCAAGAAGTTTTAGAAACCTCTTTTGTTTTATTGTTGCTAAGAATTCTATCATCAATTGATTTAACAAATGGTCTAAATAACATATAGAATGAAGCATATGGAATAATTGGAAACACAATTAAACCAGCTACAAACAACGCAACAAACAAGCCTAAATTAGTATTAGTGTCTTTAATAAAACCATTAGTAACAAAGTCATTGTAATATGGTAATGGTTCTCATCTATGCGATATGTAAGCAAAATTTCAACCTTTAAGTACATTAGCATTAGATGTGTCTCTGTAAACTATTTCGTTTAATAATATTGATATTAAAATAATTGCTGACATAAATAATAATTGGAATGTATATGTTTTTCAGTCATTAATAGCTAATTTACCCTTTAATATAATGTAGCAACTTAATGCGAAGGTAAATACTGCCGTCATCATATAATATGTATTGTTTGGTATGTTTTTATTAAAAATAAAGGCTGGACACACTAAAACAAAACCTCCAATTGTTAGACCAGAAATTCCAATAAAAGGTAAAATAACTTTTTCTCATTTGCGAACTGGAATAGCAAAATAAAGTGGCAAAATTCACAAGAATAACGAAATTATTTGAACAGGCGCAAATGTGGCATCATAAATAGCGCCTTCAAGTGTTTTTATCTTTGCAATTTGAACAAATTGTCTAAATATTATTTCATTTAAAAATATGAATATTCATGTGAAGATCATAGCGCCACGTACCATTTTCCTATTAGCTTTTTGGAAAGCAAATAACAAGAAAATTGTTAATGCAATTGCTGAGCACACGTATAGAATATGATAAAGTCCACCTGCTTGTGGAATTTCTATAACCTGAGAGTAAAAATTATGAAGTTTTGATCACATATCATTCTCCTTAAATACTAATTATTTATATATCATTTTATATTATTTATTGGGAATAAATTAAAAAAATATCTACATTAGCAATAGATACTTTTTATTCGTATTTGAATTATTATTTTGATTCATTGTAAATATTAATTCTATTAATTGCTTTACGCAATTTAATTTCTAAATAATTTAACGAATCTGAATCCTTAGTATTTTTGATCCCTTCCATAGCTTGATCGCGATCATATTCTGCCCTTAATAAATCAATGTCGCTATCAAGGATAATATCATCGGTGATTATGTTAACTTTTTGGCTATCAGCAAAAACAATACCATCACTAATTGAATGAACGATCTTCTTTTTTTCTGGATATGTTCAAAAAATTAATTTGCATATATCAATAGTAGATAAAAACTCGCTTCTATTAGGTTGCAATACAATTTCACCACCACTTTTTGTTCGTAATGATAGTGCTAATATCTTGCCATTATAAAAAGTTTTAGCATGTGTGATAATTTTTAAATTTAAAAATTTTTCCATAATGTTCTAATCTAATTATTAGCCTTGCTTGAATTAGATTCATCTTCCTTAGTAGTTGCTTTATTATTTTCTTTTAGTCATGCATTATATTTTTCTTGAACATCCTCAATAGAACCAACATATAAAAATAATTCTTCTGGGCATTCATCATATTTGCCATCTAAGATTTCTTTAAAACTTTTAACAGTATCTTCTCTTTTAACGTATTTACCAGTTTTGCCTGAAAATTTTTCAGCAACAGTAAAAGGTTGGCTTAAAAAGTTTCTAATTCTTCTAGCTCTGGCAACTGTTTTTTTATCTTCTTCGCTTAATTCGCCCATACCTAAAATAGCAATAATGTCTTGCAACTCTTTAAAACGTTGAAGTATAGAAACTACTTTTCTGGCTGTTTCATAGTGTTCTTGGCCAATTACAAGAGGGTCAAGTAATCTCGAAGAAGACTCAAGTGGATCAACAGCTGGATATATTCCAAGAGCCGCAATATTTCTATCAAGCACAGTTTTAGCATCAAGGTGGCTAAATGTAGTAGCAGGAGCTGGGTCAGTTAAATCATCAGCAGGCACATAAACCGCTTGCACCGATGTAATCGAACCATTATTAGTTGAAGCAATTCTTTCTTGCAACTGACCCATTTCAGTAGCTAAAGTAGGTTGATAACCCACAGCACTTGGCATACGTCCTAATAGAGCACTAACTTCCGAACCAGCTTGCGTGAAACGAAAAATATTATCAATAAATAACAAGACATCTTGCTTTTCAACATCTCTAAAATATTCAGCCATGGTTAAGCCTGAAAGAGCAACGCGCATTCTAGCTCCGGGTGGCTCATTCATTTGACCAAAAACTAATGCTGTTTTATCGAGCACACCAGATGCCTTCATTTCGTTGTATAAGTCATTTCCTTCTCTAGTTCTTTCACCAACACCAGCAAAAACAGATAAACCGCCATGTTGACTAGCTATGTTATTAATTAATTCTTGAACTAAAACAGTTTTTCCTACACCAGCGCCACCAAAAAGACCGATTTTTCCACCTTTAACATATGGAACTAACAAATCAACCACTTTGATACCAGTTTCAAGTATTTCGCTTTCTGTACTTTGTTGTTCATATGTTGGAGCAGGTGCGTGAATAGGCATTTGTTTGCCTGTTGGTTTAGGTTTTAAATCAATTGGATTGCCTAAAACATCAAACATTCTACCTAATACTTCTTTGCCAACTGGAACGCTGATAGGTTTCCCAGTATTTATTACTTTAAGGCCACGACTTAAACCGTTAGTTGAAACCATTGAAATAGCACGAACAGTATCATCACCTATGTGTTGAGCAACTTCCAAAGTAAATGTTTGTCCTTCAGCATCAATTGTTAAAGCATTTAGTAATGCTGGTAAAAAACCTTTTGGAAATCTAACATCAACAACTGGTCCAACAATTTGCACCACTTCACCAATGCTGTGATTTAATTCAGCATCAGATGAGACTGTTTTATTTTTATTTTTTACAACTTTTGTCATACTGTTTCCTTTCATCTATTTACCTATAAAACAAACGAATAATGAAAAATTAAACTGCATCAGCTCCTGAAATAATTTCAATAATTTCATTTGTGATTTTGGCTTGCCGCTTTCTCTTAAATTCCATATCTAAATCATTAATTAAACTATCAGCATTATCGGTAGCATTTTCCATAGCGATTCTTCTAGCAGCTTGTTCACTGATTTGAGCATCTGCTATTGCTAAATATATTTTGGAATCAACATATAGTGGTATAGCTTCCTGAATAATATTTTTAGGATTTGGTTCAAATTCAAGGTTATAGTCCTTAGAATGATTATCTATATAATTTTTAATTTGTTCTTCGTCAAAAGGAAAAATTTTTTCACAAACTTCTTGCTGAACTAAATTATTTATAAATTTAGTATAGATAATGTTAATTGAACCAATTTCATTTTTATTATATAAACTAAAAGCTTTTTTAACTATTTTTTTAACTAATTGACTTTTATTTTTATCATAGCTATGATTAGCAAAATCCATATTTTGCAAAGGATAACTTTGATTTAATGCTTTTTTAGCATACGAGCCAATAGTTATTATTTTGTCATCAGGTTTGATTAAACTTTTTGATAAACGGATAATATTTGAGTTATAACTACCTGCTAGTCCAAGGTCACTAGATATAATGATATATAGTTTGTTCTCATTTTTGCTTCGAGAATTTATTAAGTCTTGTAATTCGTCTTCATAAAGATTTTCAAAAATCTTTTTAAATGTTTCTTGAATTAATAAGTCATATTTTGCTACTTCATCATAAGCATTTTTAGCTTTTTTAAGTTTTGAAAAAGACACTAACTCCATCGCATGAGTAATTTTTCTGATTGAATTAACTGTTTTAATTCTGTTTTGAATTGATTGAATACTTGCCATTATACCTACTTATCATTTAGCACATATTTGCTAGGCATTGGCGTTTCGTTTTCACTCTTATAATTGTGCAATGAAGCAATAATTTTATTTACGATAACAACTAATTGATTAGTTAATGCTTGTTTAATTTCATCATTAAATTTATTGCCATTAGCCTTTATTTTTTTCACAATTTCAAGACCTTCGATATTTTTGGTCATAAATTTAATAACTTCGTCTCTATATCTGCGAATTTGCTCAACAGGAAGTGGATTGATAATTCTTTCTTTTACACCCAACAATATGGCACATTGTGCATATTGATTAATTGGAAAATATTGCTCTTGTTTTATAACCTCATACACTTTTGCACCATGTTTTAAAATCTTTAAAGTTGATTCATCAAGGTCTGAGCCAAATTGGGCAAATGCTTGCATTTCATTGTATTGAGCTAATTCCAATTTTAGTGAACTTGCTACTTCTTTCATTGCTGGAATTTGCGCACTTGATCCAACACGCGAAACACTAAAACCAACATCAACTGCTGGTCTTTGGCCGGCATGGAATAAATTTTCACGTGTAAAAATTTGACCGTCAGTTATTGAAATAACATTAGTTGGAATGTAAGCCGAGATATCACCTTGTTGGGTTTCTATAATTGGCAATGCAGTAATTGAACCACCGCCATATTCTTTATTCACATTAGCTGCTCTTTCGAGCAATTGTGAGTGTAAATAAAACACATCACCAGGATATGCTTCACGTCCGGGTGGGCGTCTTAATAATAATGATAATGTTCTATAAGCAATCGCATGCTTAGATAAATCGTCATAAACAATTAAACAGTCTTTGCCTTGCGCCATTCATTCTTCTGCAATAGTAGTGCCTGAATAAGGAGCGATATATTGTTGTGGTGCTAATTCTGAAGCACCTGAAATTAAAACAGTGGTATATTCCATAGCACCTGAATCTTGTAACTTTTTAACTATTTGAGCTACGGTAGAGTTCTTTTGACCAATAGCAACATAGATACACTTAACATCTTTATCTTTTTGATTAATTATGGTATCAATAGCAATAGCTGTTTTACCAGTTTGACGATCGCCAATAATTAACTCACGTTGTCCCTTTCCAATAGGAATCATCGAATCAAGCGCAATAATACCAGTTTCAAGTGGACAGTTAACTTCTTCTCTACTCATAACCCCAGGAGCTACTTTAAATATTTCTCTTTTTGATTTAGTTTTAATTGCTCCCTTGCCATCAATAGGATTTCCAAGTGCATCAATCACCCTACCAGTTAAAGCATCACCAACTGGTATTGAGATAACTTCACCGGTTCTGTGACAAGTATCACCTTCACTGAGTTTAAAAGCATCACCAAAAATAGCAACCCCTACAACTTCTTCTTCAAGGTTTAAAACTAGACCATAAATATCATCTTTAAATTTGATAATTTCACCATTTTTAGCCTTATCAAGGCCATTAATTAATGCTATTCCATCACCGATAGTTACAATTGTGCCGACTTCATTGTAATCAACTTTAGAATCAAAATATCTAATTCTATCTTTTATAATAGCACTGATATCATCTTTTTGACTAGTCATTTAAACCTCCTTTTTCATTTATGATTAATCTGCTTATTTTATCTAAATCATTTTTAATATTTTGCTCGATAACTTCATTGTTTATTTCAATTCTAAAACCCGAAATTAAGGACTTATCAATAAATATTTTTAAAATTACTTTTTTGCTATATTGAAGCTCTAACTTTTTAATAATTTTAGCCAAAGTATTCTGAGCAATAGGTAGAGCAGATATAAATTTAACTCTTAAAATATTAAGATCTTTTTCAACACGTGAAATGTAAATAGATAAAATTCTTAATAAAATATTAGAAGCATTTTTATCTATAATAACTTTTAAAAAAGTAATAAATGTTTTTAAAGTACTATCATTTTTAGCCCATAATTCCACCACATTGTATTTTTCTTGTTTGGGTATCTTAGCATTAGCTAAAAAATTAATAATATTTTTATCTTGAACTATTGAATCATAAAAAGCAACAATAAATTCATATGTAGAAGAAATTTTCTTTTCTTCTTTATGAAGATCATATAATGCTAATGCATAACCATCAGCGTTTGCTTTAACATACATGATTATTCTTCCTTAAGATAATTGTTGATAATTTCATCTTGTGTCTTTTTAGAAACTTCTTTTTGAATAATCTTCTTAGAAATTTCAACCGCTGCTTTTGCTATATTAGCTTTTGATTCATTTTTCATTTTTAGGCGTTCTAAATTAATTTCTGATTGCGCCTTTTCAATCATTCTTTTTGATTCAACTCTCGCTTTGTCTGTATATTCAGCAATCACACTTTCGCCATGAAGTTTAGCATTTTTAATCAACTCATCAGCTTCGGTGTATGCTTGCTCTAATCTTTTGTTTGCATCCTTTAATTTTTGTTGCGATAAATCATTAGTTTTTTTAGCTTCATCAATATTATTTTGAATATATGCTTGTCTTTCCTTAATAGCCTTTTTTATAGGCTTATGAAGTAAAAATCATAAAATTAAAATAACTAAAACTAAAGCCACTAATGTTGATATGACCATCGGATATGTTGGAAAAATTGTTTTAAATTTTTCTTTTAATTCATCCTTAAGACTGCTTTGCGCAACAGTGTTTAAATTAATAGCAAAACTTTGGATAATGTTATTCATAAATTATTTAAAAGCAAACATTAATAGAATAGCAATAACAAGTGAGTAGATACCTGTTGATTCAGAAACAGCTTGACCAATAAGCATCATTGATCTTATTTTGTTAGCAGCTTCTGGATTTCTACCAACTGCTTCAACTGCTTTACCAGCAGCAAGTCCTTGTCCTAAACCAACTCCAAAACCACCAAGCATTGCAATACCAACGCCTACAGCAATTAAACCTTTATCCATATTTCCTCCTAATAAATGTGTTGAGCCACATTAATTTTTTTAATCTCTGAATTTATATTAGTTAATGAATTTGCTTCCTGTGTCGGAGCAACTTCTACACTTTCAACATCTGCTTCTTGCGCTCATCATATTGATGTTAATGAACAAAAAACAAGAGTTTGAATGAAGGCACTAAATAAATCAAAATATAAATGTAAAAATGGTGTGATAACTAAACCTAATAATGGCCAAGGTTGAGAACTTGGAATCATTAGAGATCATAATCAACCAAAAAATGAGTAAATCATAAGCATAATGGTGCTTCCACCAATTATATTTCCAAATACCCGAAAGCTAATAGATATCAATGGCGAAAACTGGCCAATGATTTCTATTGGGTTAGAATATTTATTTTTAAAGAAACGCCACTTTTGATAAATCAAGCCAGTTACATAAATACCAAGCCATGAAATCAGTCCCAATGTTAGTGTGATTGAATACGAGGTCGCAATGGGCTCTAGTCCCAATAAACCAAGCAAGTTTCCTATTAGTAAAAAATTTGCTAGTCCAAAAATATAAAATCTTGATTTAGGAATTTTGCCCTGTGTATTTTCATCATACGTTTTATCAATAAAATTAACATAGCCTTCCATAACAAATAAAAAACCTGATGGGGCTTTATCTTTTTTAGCTTCTTTTTTAACTTTAAAATAAACAACTAATGAAAAAACTAAGCAAATTAAAACTAAAATTATTAATGACAGTAATTGTTTTTGATTTCAATCGGCATAGCCACCGTTAATTCATTGGTCAAAAATATTTTCTTCCATATAAAATTTAGGCCTCCTTTCTTTTTTTAATGTTTATAAACGACAAAAAAATACTAATTTTTAGTATAGACAATCCAAATAAATAACTGATCATATTAATTGGATAAAATATTATTTGAAAACTATATTTATTAAAAATATTATGGTTTCTAATAATAGAAAAGTTATTTAGATAAATTAGTCCTACTGTTAATGCTAATATCAGTATAAAAGTAATAGTGTAAAAAAGTATATTCTTAGCAATGGCCGCTTTTTTACTTGTAGATAGAATAGAATAGCACATTGCTTCTTTTATTCAAAACAACAAAAACGAAAATGCAGCACCAATAGCAAAACCTAAAAACAGTGAAAGCCCCAAGATATTGTAAAAACAAATCAAGAGAGCACTAATGTTTAAAGTTAAAACAAAAAATAATGATGTAATTTTTTTACACTCTTTAGATGTCATTTTTTTATTCCCTGTATATGTTATTAATGTAATAACATACAATTATTATAATACCATTTTGATATTTATTTTTTTATATCAAAAAAGTTAAATTGTACCGAACTTTCTTGTGTTGAATTAAAAGGTGTTATCAAAGTAATAAAAATAAAAATATATAAAAATTAGATAGCAAAATATTAAGTATCATTTGACTAATATGCTTATAAAACAGAGATATTTTTGAAATACAAAATAAAGATTATTAAAAAATAAGCAATAAATATTATTGCAATTTTTGATGTTTCGTGGTTTCAACTTTAAAACTAATTTTTGATGCTAAAAACAATAAAAACATTGCTAAAAATAAACAATAAACCTGCTATTCAAATTTTGATTATATGATAAAATATAAAAGAATTTATATATTACTACAATATATTTATTTAATTGAATGTTTGAATAATGAATATTCAATTTAGAAGCACTATTATGGATTCGCTTGGGTGTGCCCACAGAAAGGGTGCTAGGTGTTCGAAATAATAGGACGATATAACAAACTAAAGGAATTTATTTTTTATGGAAAATACTAAAACAAATGTAGATTCAAAAGTTGAAAATACAACAGAAAATACAGAAAACAAAAAAGAAAAATCAAATAAAGATGTTAAAGATGTTAAATTAAACATTGTTTCAAAAGAAAAATTATTAGAAGCTGGCACATATTTTGGTCATAAAAAAAGTATGTGAAATCCTAAGATGAAGGAATTCTTGTATCCTCAAGCAAAAAGAGGAATGCATATGATTAATACAAATGTAACCCTTCAACGTCTTGAATTCGCTTACAATATTTTGCTTAAATTTGTTTCAAAGAACCCACATACATCATTTATTTTTGTAGGTACTAAAAAACAAGCAAAAGACACAATTAAAGATAACGCTTTAAGAACTGGTAGTTTTTACGTTTCAGAAAGATGATTAGGTGGTACATTAACTAACTCAGCAACAATTTTCAAAAGAGTTAAGACAATGGAAGAATTAGAAGCATTAGCTGCTAAAAACTATCAAGGTTATCCTAAAAAAGAAGGTCTTTTAAAACAAAAAAAACTTGACAAACTTCATAAAAACCTTGAAGGAATTAGAAAAATGCAATCTCGCCCAGAATTTATGATTGTAGCTGATCCTATTGTTGATGCTATAGCTGTTAAAGAAGCTAGAAGCAAAGGTGTTAAAGTTATTGGTATTCTTGATTCAAATTCTGATCCTGACTCAGTTGACTTTGGAATTCCAGCTAATGATGATTCAGCAAAAAGTATTGCTCTTATAATTACTATTTTGGCTGATGCTATCGCGGTTGCTCGGGGCGGAAAATCTAAATTTGCTTATCAACCAGATGAAAATATCATCTTACCTGAATTTAAATCTGAAAAACCTCAAAATCCTAGATTCAATAGATATAACAATCAAAGAAGAAACTATAATGAACAAGGCAATTCTAATTCAACAGAAGCAAATTCAGATAAAAGTGTTAGAACTCCAAGAGTAAGAAAAGTTAGCACAGAAGAAAATGCTGAACAAAAATAGATAATAGAGGTGGTAATTATTATGGATAAAATGTCTCTTATTAAAGAATTACGTGAAAGAACAGCAGCAGGTATGGCTGATTGTAAAAAAGCACTAGAAGCATCAAATTGAAATGTTGATGAGGCTATTTCATTTTTAAAGAAAAATGGAAAAATTAAAGCTGCTTCAAAATCAAACAGAATTTCAGCTGATGGTTTATTAGTTTCTGCTGGTGATAAAAAATGTTCTGCATTAATTGAATTAAACTGTGAAACAGACTTTGTTGCTCATGGTGAAGAATTTGTAGCCTTAGCAAATAAAGTTGCTCAAACAATTATTACTAACTATAAACATTTAAAAAATGCTGGAGCAGAAGAAGCACTTAAATTAACACCTGCTAACTCAAAAGAAACCTTGGCAGATTTAATTTCAGATTATAGTGCTAAATGTGGTGAAAAAATAGAACTAAGAAGATTCATTATTGTTGAAGCAGGCACTGGTCAACTTGTTGCTCCATTTGTACATATTAATGGAAAAATTGGAGCAATTGTTTTAGTTGAAGGCACTGATGCTGAATCAGCTAGAAACGTTGCAATGCACCTAAGCGCAATGAATCCAGAATTTATCTTAGAAAAAGATGTTCCAGCTGAAACTATTGAAAGATTCAAATCTGAATTTGTTGTTCCTGCTAATTTTAGTAACAAACCAGTTGCAATTCAAGAAAAAATTAGACAAGGCGCACTTGATAAAAAAATTGCCGAAGTTGTCTTGGTTAAACAAAATCTTATTATGGATGAATCAAAAACCGTTGAACAATATTTAAAAGAACACAAAAGTACATTAATCAAAGCATTTCGTTTTGGACTTGGCGAAGGCATTCAAAAGAAATCAAATGACTTTGCAGCTGAAGTTGCTGAACAAATGAACACTGCTAAATAATAATTTAGCAGTGCACTGATATAAACAAAAATAGCCTAATTAGGCTATTTTTTAATTATTTCCGCTAACTTATAATCATTATAAAAATCACCGTAAGCAAGCTTATATTTATCTGGGACAGCAAAACCGTTTTCCACTGATTGAATTTGATTTTCTGTAAGACGATGCATAATTTTATTTTGGGAACTAATAATAATTTTTGTTCCATCACTTAAAACAATAGGAACTATTGAACAAGCACCACCGCCTGAGTCTTTACCAATTATTGAAACTAAGTTATTAAATGGCGAGAGGTTATCTCCGTAAGTATATGCTACTAGTGCATTTGCAGCACTAAATGTTAATGGACTAGTTAATAGATACCACATAAATGACTTACTTTTATATTTATACATTTTTGGGATATTAATATTGTATGTTAGTCATGAATATTCATTATTAAGTGTATCTTCATAAACATAAACAGTATCAGATTCAATAGATTCTTTCATCATACCAATAACTTTATATAATGCCGCAACCGAACCACCACCATTTTGAGATATATCTAAAATAATGTTTGTTATCCTTTTAGGATATTCATATATGACATCTAGCGCATATTTTATTAATTCAAAAGTATCATACATGTATGCATCTTCTGGATTGCCAGTTAATTTTGATTTAGGTGCTACTTCAAATTCATCAAATGTTATAACCGCACTTTTGTTATCAGGCAAAAACCTTACAACTGGTGTTTTCCCTTCATTGTATTCGTATTCTGAATTTCGATTCTCTACTCATTCATACAAATTTCTACTACCGGGCTTATAAAATACAGCATTATCTCTATAATTTTTCATTGCTTTTCCAAGTTCAATAGCATGATCTCTTTTTGAATAATACTTGTTATGGCTTTCTTTGAATTCAGAAATAGCATCGTGCATGATTTTCTTATGTTCATCGCGGGTGAAATTCTTATAATAAGAATGCTCTCTAAATGAAGTATGCAGTTCGTTAATTTGTCCATAAAGGGCTTTAAAATAGCCTTTTGTGTAAATTTTAGGATCACTAGATAATATGTCTTTTTGAGTATTTAAATCTAATCATTTATCAAAACCAGATTTTTTAAAACCTTTTTCTTCAGCAAGCCCATAGAAGTGGTCAAATGTGAAATTAAGCGAGTTAAGAGCATCGATTCTTTGCTCTTGTGTTTGCTTAACATTTTCAAATTCGTTAAGAGTTTGCATACTAGAATTATCATCGCCTCAACTAGAATCATATATTCCAGCGCCATAGTATTTAGAACCATTGAAGTGTAAATTATAATAATTTGGACTTAAAAATAATGTATTAAAAACAAATAAAGGAATAACTGGGTTCTTATTAATGGCATATATTTGCCAGTCATATTTTTTTAAATCAAAAATAACATTGTCCCAACGATTTTTTTGGCTTTTATAACTTTTAAGTTTTAAATCTCTGCCATAGTCAGTTTGCGACATTCTTTTAAAAATACTAAAAGCATCCGTATGCGATACTTCTATTGTTTCATTAATTCAATCAAACTTGATTCATTCACCATTTGCTCTATATATTTGATAATTTTTATCGTGAAAAATATTAAATCAAGCGCCTTTTTGAATTCTTGAATTATCAACAACACCTTCAAGCGCAGCAAGAGCTTGTTTGACTGATACATAAGGTATCTTGCTACCATTAAAGTAATATGTATCAATAGATGCTGATGACCTTGAGCGATACTCATTAGATAAATTTTCAAAAGGAATGCTTTTTACGTTTTTCTTAATACTATCGTCTCCTTTATAATTGCATGACAAAACAGAAGCGGGCGCTAATAAAATAGGTGAGGTTAAAAATAGTTTTTTTAAGTTTTTAGACATTTATATTCCTTTTAATATTTATTTTTAATTCGTTCGTAATTCTTTTTGTTTTTGATGTTATATCATTTGATAATATCTGCTTCTGTATAATTCAATAATTTCGCAACACCAAGAGCTATTGCTAACATTTGACCGATAACATATTTATTTAAATTATTAATAGCACTACTAATAGTGCTAAATAATAGACATATTTGGCGATTGACATTATCTGAAACAATCAATGGTTCAATGTTGCAATCCACACCATATTTATAAGCAAACGATCCAACAAAATGTAATATATCAGCAAATTCTTCTAATGCTTTTTCTGAATTTACTTCTTTATGTGCTTTTCAATATTTAAATGTTTGTACTTCATTAGCAAATTCAGCTGTTTCAACAAGAGTCGCTAAAATTTGCATTTCATCAAATTCTGCTTGCGATATTTTTTTGTTTGAAGCATCAACATCATTGCGGCTGCTGATGGCTTCATCGAGTTCTTTTTGCATTTCAAATATTCTTTTAAAATTCATACATAAAAGTATAAACTAATTATTTATGTAGAAATAATAAAAACAAACCTTGGCGGTTTGTTTTGTTTTTAGTATTTATAATCAATGCCGAGTGCTTTTAAAATAGGCACTAAGAAAAAATTAAATGGTTTGTTGAAGTGAGGCAAGAAGTATACGTCTGTAAGAGCAATTTCAGGAAGTGTTAAGCCTCTTTGAATTGCTAAAGCTAACATATAAATTGTTTCAGTATGTATTGATTTACCTCATGAACCAATTTGAGCACCAATTAATTTAAGTGTTTTTGTATCATACACAATTTTGCAAGCTACTTTTTCTGATGACTTCATAAATTCAGGACGGTCTTGATCTTCGAAATAAACACTTGCAATGTTTTCAAGTCCTTGTTTTTTAGCAGCTTCTTCTGTTAAGCCCGTGCTTGCATAGTGACAATTAAATACATTAATAGCATTTGTGCCGACTACACCTGGAAATGGAATATTTAGCCCTGCAATATGCAATGCAGCAATAATTCCGGTTTTAACAGCATTTGTAGCCAAAGCAACGTGATTGTGTGAATTTAGAACACAGTGTTTAATAGCACTCGAGTCCCCAATAGCATAAATATCATCATGACCTATTACTTGGTTAAAGTCATTAACTTTAATAGCACCATTAGGCATTTTTTCAACATCAGTAAGTACATCGGTTCTTGGTTTAAAGCCAACACACATAATTACTAAATCAGCAGCATGTTCACCTTTATTTGTAACAACTGATGAAACTTTCTTGTTATCTTTTGATTTAAATTCTTGAACTAATTCACCTAATGCTAATTTCACGCCATCTTTTTTAATATTAGCTTCCATAACATCAGTAAATTCTTTATCGAAGTAACCATTAACCACTCTTGGATTATTGTCAATTAAAGTAACTTTTTTACCTTTTTGTCAAAAAGCTTCTGCTAATTCAATACCAATATAACCAGCTCCAACAACTACAACATCCTTAATTTTTTTATCATTAGCTAAATCAACTAAATGTTCAGCATGTTGGAATAATTTAGACAATACAATATTTTCATATTTAATACCTGGAATTTTAGGCTCAATTGGTCAAGTACCACCAGCAAATACTAATTTATCGTATTTATCTGTAAATTCTTTACCTGTTTTTAGATCTTTAACAAGTACTTCTTTTTTCTTTTTATCAATAGCAATAACTTCATGTGCTGTTTTTAAATCTACACCGTATTTATTTTGTAAAATTTCAGGTGATGAGTAGAATAGACCATCAGGTTGTTTGAATTCGCCACCAACTCACACAGCAATTCCACAACCTAGAAATGAAACATTTGTGTTTCTGTCATATGCAGTAATTTGTGCATCTTTATTAATAGTTTTAAGTGTTCTAATAAAAGATGTACCTGCATGGTTAGCACCAACTAGAATAATTTTCATAATAAAAACTCCTTTTATATTTATTTTTATGCTTAAAATTATAAACAATATTTTTGAGCGTATGATATCAATGTAATACAAAATGTTAAGTTGCAAATTCCAAAAGTAAAATACGCCTTCATTAAGTACATGACAAATATTGCTAAATTTATGGATTCTATATTCTTTTTTAGAGTGAAAAGCTAAAACAAAATATAGAAAAAAGCTCTGGATGTAGCACCCTACAAAACAAATATTTTTTCAATAAAATTGTATTTTTAGCTTGAATGAATATATTTAGTATTATTTTTACTATACTGATCTAACCGAACCATAAGTTGAGAATGAAGCATAATCACCGGGTCCATATCAAATACATCTTATGTTTAAAACTAGTGTTTTACTTGAATAAGTAGAGTAGTGAGATTTTAATTTAAAATTGCAACCTGCTTCCATAATGAAAAATTTATCCATAGGTTTAAATGTCGTTTCTCCTCATTTCACGTAAGACAAAGAAATGCGATTATTTAGTAAGATTGTCGATTTGATTTTAAAATCATTATTGGTGATATCAAGCAAATATTTATTAATCTTTCCACCTGTTTCATTTATTACATATATATCATTTCATACTTTTGCTTCTTTTTCGAAATTGTGTTCAGCGCCTGTATAAACTTTATGATTTTTATTATTTTCAACTATTTGATCTACAAATTTATCTAATTCAGCAGATGTAAAATTTAAATGTTTTCAACCTTCCATTTTAATTTCTTTTTCAATTGATAAATTTGGATTAGCATTTTTAGCATCAAATAATAATATTTTGAAACGCAATATTCCATCTCCGTCGTTGGTTTGAATACTATTTGGCACTATTTTCATTTTTAAATTTGGATTTTTAACTAATAAAGCAGAATTAGATTTTAATTTTATATTATTAACATCAACATTGCTTGGTAGCAATTGTGAATCAACATTTATATCTAAATCATTTTGTGAAAAACTATTTACTAATTCTTTGAATTTATTAATACTATAAAAACCACTAATGGTCAATTCTTTACTAATCTTGTAATTATTTTTGGTATCTAATAAAGTAATGTTCATAGTGAGATTACCGTTGGTATCATCTGCTAATGATTTTAGAACTTCCTTTATTTTAATATTTGGATTATTTGCTAATAAAGCAGAATTAGATTTTAATTTAATATTATTTACATCAACATTACTTGGTAGCAATTGTGAATCAATGTTTATATCTAAATCATTTTGTGAAAAACTATTTACCAATTCATTGAATTTATTAGTACTATAAAAGCCGATAATGGTCAATTCTTTATTAATCTTGTAATTATTTTTAATATCTAATAAAGTAATGCTTATGGTGAGATTACCGTTGGTATCATCTGCTAATGATTTTTTAACTTCCTTTATTTTAATATTTGTATTTCTAGCTAATAAAGCAGAATTAGATTTTAACTTAATATTATTTACATCAACATTATTTGGTAGCAATTGTGAATCAATGTTAATATCTAAATCATTTTGTGAAAAAATATTTGTTAATTCTTTAAATTTATTAGTACTATAAAAGCCACCAATAGTTAATTCTTTATTAATCTTGTAATTATTTTTAGTATCTAATAAAGTAATGTTCATGGTGAGATTACCGTTAATATCATCTGCTAATGATTTTTGAACTTCCTTTATTTTAATATTTGGATTTTTAGCTAATAAAGCAGAATTAGATTTTAACTTAATATTATTTACATCAACATTACTTGGTAGCAATTGTGAATCAATGTTAATATCTAAATCATCTGTACTTAAATTTTCGCATAATTCATCAAACTGTTTTGTAGAATAGAACTTATTTATAGACAAATTAATAGGTTTAGATAACTGACCTTTATGTTTCAATTTAAATGAAATTATCTTAATTCCATCAGGTTCCTTATTTTCATAACTAATATCTTTGATAGCAACATTAGAATACTTGTCGTTTTTAAGAATGGAATCTTTTTTAAAAATATTGTTGATTTCAAATTCAAATTTAGATGGTAATAACTCACTAATATCAGTTGGTAAATTTAAATCATTAACTGTTAATTTTGACGCTAAATCATCTAATGATAAAAGGCCATCATTAGATGATAGTGTTATATTATTTTTGGATATTTTGCGAGGTTTACTATTTTTCGTTTTAAGTTCTAATGAAAGTGATAATGATCCTTTTATATCATCATTAGAATCAAGCTTAGCAACTAATTCAAACTTTGGTGATTTTTTGGCAATTAACTCAGTGATAGATGTTTTAAATTTGATCATTTCAGGATTAATAGTTGATGGAAACATATCACTAATTCTGCTATTTTGCAAATCAATTAAATCTTTCGGTTTATTTTTAACTTGATCTAATAAAATTTTTGAAAGTAATTCTAAATCTTTTTGTTCTCATGTTTTTGATGGGTCTTTAAGACCGCTTAATGGTTGAGTCCATGCATTATATTCATTTTTACCATTTTGAGATGTTTTAATTAGAATCTTGATAGCACTATTGCCAACTACCTCCACATCATTAATTTGGAGATCATATTTATTTGGATTAACAATCTCTAAATAATTTTTTAAAGATCGTTTGTTCTTTTTGAATTCTTCCACTATTTCTTTATTTGTTGTTATAGATGGATTAATTAATTTAAACTTAATATCATTTAGATAACTATATTTGCCCCCCCCGCAACTAATGCTTGCTAGTGGCGCTGTTGTTGTGATTAAAACAGCAGGGAGTGCAAAAATCAATGATTTTTTAAATCTGCTTCTTTGCATTATTTTCTCCTTGTAATTAATTTGTATTAAATTATACACTTTTGTATTAGCTATTATGAGCCTGTGTTTAACACACTTATATTGAAGTTTTACTACCTTCCATTATCAAACAAATTGACAAGGTTGCATTGAACCAAAAGGCAGTCATCTATGAGTGCAGGATTCATGAAAAGAAGAATTCCTCAGTGAAATCAATGAAAAAGCTAAAATAGAATATGAATATGAAACTAGTATTGATCAAAATTTAAATTTAGTTCAGCAATTAATTGCAAAACATCCAAAATGGAAAATATTTGGGCTCCCATTTTATAATAGTGAAAGCAAAAATAATTTTGAAGAAAAGATAAAAGCTTTAATTGAAAGCATCTAATTATAAGGGCATAAAAAAAGACGCTAAGCGTCTATTTTAATTTACTCAATTACAAGGCAGTCTAAATTCCATATAAATCTGTTTTATAGCCAAATAAGTAAAAGTTAATAAGTTTTTAAAAAAAGAATAAGGTTTAAAATGATATGTTTTCATAAATTTCTTGAATTTTCATTTTAACAATGAAAATAGGAACATCAGGAAATTTTTCTTTGATTTGATTAAAGACATCTTCAGCAAACACTTCTTCGACAAGATGAGGAATTTCAAGTACAGCAACATTTATTTCATTGTAATTTAATCATTCGTTTCATTTAACATCGCTGGTAATTATTAATTTATATCCTTCTGAATATAATCTATTAACATCGCCAACAAAACCACTTCCTGCTAAAACAGCAACTTTTTCAGAATAATTAAATTGTCTAAAAAACGATGACAAATTATTACGCATAGATCTAAAGCCAAAAGTTATAGCTAGTTTTACCAACAAGTCGCCATAAGTTTTATTTCAAGAAAAACCAACAGGATAATTACTCCAGTCAAAATGAACTGCACTTTTAGCAAGACCTAATTTTTTAACAATTTGATAACTAGTTCCTTCTTTGTGATTATCGTAGTTAGTATGAAATGATATAACATTAATTCTATTGGCTTTTAATTGTTCTAAAATTTCTTTTTTATATGGTGCTTGGATAAATTCCTCTTCTCATGTTTCCTGAAATTTAAATGGGTGGTGGGTAATAATCAAATTTGAATATGTTTCAAGTGCTCTTTCAAGAACTTGTTTAGTTAAGTCAATTGCAAAAACAATCCCAGTTATCTCATCAGATAAATTAAATTTTAGTGATCAACCCGATGGGTCTCATTCTTCTTTATTTTCTAATGGATATTTATTTAAAAGATAATTAATTACAGTTTTAATTTGCATTTTATTCAAAGAATACCTTGAGATATCTGCTACGTTCAGGACTGCTTTTTAGTTTTCTTAAAATTTTGTTTTCAATTTGACGGATGCGTTCTTTTGAAACATTGCGCTCATTAGCAAGTTCTTCAAGTGAAAAGACTTTGTATTTTTCACCGTTTTCATCGACTCCAACACCATAACGCTTACAAATTAATTCATATTCATCAGGATCTAATGTGTCTTTTAAAATTTTATTAAGTGTTTCAACTAATTCTTCATGAGAAGCATATTCAACTGGATTAACTACACTTTCATCTTTAACAAAATCGCTAAATGATGAATCATTTTCTTTACCTATTTGTTTATCAAGCGAGATAGGATCAATATTTATTTTTCTGATGTGTCTTACTTTTTCAGCAGTGAAGTCGTTTCCATATCTTTCTGCTATTTCTTCATCAGTTGGATCGAAACCTTTTTCTTGCTGCAATTCTCTTTCAATTTTAGTAATTTTATTTATGGTTTCTACCATATGCACTGGAACTCTAATTGTTCTTGATTGGTCAGCTACTGCACGAGTAATAGCTTGACGGATTCATCAAGTGGCATATGTTGAGAATTTAAAACCTTTATTAACATCATATTTTTGAACAGCCTTAATAATTCCTGAATTACCTTCAGAAATTAAATCAATAAAACTAAGTCCTCTATTTTTATATTTTTTAGCATTATTAATAACTAAACGTAAATTACGTTTAATTAATTTATCTCTTGCTCTTTTACCTCTAAAACCACCTTTGTCCATTTCTTTGGCAATTTTTATTTCTTCTTCTGGTTGTAGCAATTTACCATATTTTCCAATTCAACGCATGTATCATTTAACAATATCATTTGTTTCGGTAAGTTTGTTTTTAAGATCTTCTTTTTTAACTAATGAAGTTGCTGAAAGATCAATTTCTTCTGTTGAAAAATCTTCGAGCTCTAAACTATCAACAGATGTGATTTTATTTTTAGGCTTTCTGCCTCTTTTTGCTTTTTCTGGCGCCTTTTTTTCTTCTTTATATGAAATTTCATCTTCATCATCTTCATCATAGCTAGAATCATGATAATCATCGTCAGATATCATAAATTCAGAAGTTTCATCATCAAATGAGCCATATGAAGAACTTCTATAATTTTCCATCAATTCTGTTGTACTTGAATAGTCTGAATCGTCTTCAAGTTCTTCATTTACATGAGTTTTTAATTGCTTATTAGTTGGCAAGTCAAAGTCATCATCTTCATCACTATAATGACTAGGAGCATCAACATCTTCATCGTTTTCTATTTCATCATAAATATCATCTGAATCAACATCGTCATTATCACCTGAATCAGGATCGTCTTCAAGAATATTTTCTTCAAATAGTAATTCAAACATTGCGTCCATGTCTTCATCGCCAATTTCAACTTTAATTGAATTTAAATATTCATAAACTTCGCCTTGAGTTAATTTACCTTTTTTTTCTTTTTTAGCGTAATTCTTAATTAATTTCACTGTTGACTTCAATTCACTTTTACTGCTCATATTCACATCCTTCTATTTTGAGTTTAATCTCTCTTATTTTATCTAATACTTCTTTTTCAACATTAGGGCTGTTTTTCATTGCATCCATATTTTCAACTAAAAAGTTCTTGCAATTTATTAAATCTTCTTTAATGGCTCTTTCATAAATCTCATTGAAACTTTCTTCTAATTCTTTTGGTGTTTTGCCTTTTAAGTATAAATTATTCATAAATTTATCTTTACCTAATTCTTTGAGCGATTGTGCTAATTTATCAAGTTCACTTCTTGTAAATTTTGAATTTTGCATAAAATAATTATATAATTGCTTTATTGTACCTTTTTCTTCGTTATTTTTTGTATAAAAATTTATACTTTCAAGCGGTTTATTTTTTTGATTAATTTTAAACAATTTTATTAATTCTGGGAAATTTAATACTATGATTAACATTTTTTCAATTCAACTTTGCGGTTGAATTTTTGGTCTGTTAGTTGCTAAATAAGGTGCCCTAAAATCATTATTTAGATCAAATGTTTGAGAATCAACTAAATTATCATAATAGCTAAAATCATAAACATCCGTTGGCTCATCGTAAAAATTTGTTCTAAATGTTGATGAATTTTCTAAATTGAATTCTTTTGTAAAACCTAATGTTTGCGATTTATCTATAATCAAGTTAATATCTCTTTTATAATCATTTTTAATTTTTTCATTAAAAGCATTAGCAACGTCTATATCAAGTTTTTTTCAAATTGGATAAAATTCTGAGCCAAATCTTTCAAATTGAATATCAGTTGGTTGAGAACTATTTAAACCATCATAAAAACCATGTTTTATTCTTAAATAATCATATATAAAATAAATAAATGGACTTGCATCATTAATTAATTTTTTTAATTCAGCTTCTCCCTTTGAATTTAAAATTTCATCTGGGTCATAATTGCTTGTGTTCTTAACAACATAAATATTTTTATAATTAGCGGCTAACAAACTTTTAACAGTTTTATAGCTAGAGTCTTGGCCGGGTTCATCGCCGTCGAGAAAAATAATAATTTTTTTAAATTTATACAACTTCGAAATATGCTCTCTGGTTAAAGTAGTTCCCATTAGACAAATAGCATTATTCAAATTAGCCTTACTTAGTGCTATAACATCAAAGAAACCTTCTGTAATTATTAACTCTTCAAAATTTCCAGTTGAATATACATTATTTAAGTTATATAAAATATTTGATTTTCTAAAATATTTGCTTTCAGCACTATTAATATACTTTGGTTTAGAATCATCTAATGCCCGTGCACTAAAACCAACAACTTTGTTATTTTCATCCCGAATGGCAAAAATAATACGGTTTTTAAAAAAAGGTTCTTGTGTTGATGGATTTATTAATGAAGCTTGTACTAAAATATTGGCTTGATTTTTGAACTCTTCACTAAATGATTCTTTAAATCTATTTACAGGAGCATAACCAATATCAAATTGCTTACAAAGAGTATAAGATAAATGGCGCTTTGTTAAAAATTTTTTTACATCGGAATTTGTGGATTTAATAAGCTCAGCTTTATAAAAAGAATTCACTTTATCTAAAATATCATAAACACCGGCATCTAATGCGCTCATTTCATCATTATCATTTATGTTTTGATAACTGGTTGGATCAAAATCAATATTTGCTTTATCTGCTAAGTATTTAAGAGAATCAATTACATTTCATTTTTTAAAAAGTCTTAAAAATTTTAATGCATCACCGCCAGTGTTGCAAACAAAACATTTAAAAATTTGTTTTCTTGAATCAATGCTCATTGATGGATTAGTATCATTATGAAATGGACATAATGCTACATATGATTGACCTTTCTTATGTAGTTCAATAAAGTCTCTAAGCACATCTACAATATCATTTGATTGCACAATGTTTTGAATGATTTCATTGCTGATCCTTGGCATTTTATTTCCTTTTTTAGTTGTTTTATAGATTAATCAGTAAAATTAATCAAAGATTTTCTTATTGATGTTTAATTTATAAAGATCATTGATCCTAATTCTTTTTTGTTGCATTGTGTCTCGATCTCTAATTGTCACTGTTTTTTTATCTTCCACTGTATCAAAATCAACAGTTATACAATATGGTGTTCCCATAGCGTCTTGACGTCTATATCTCTTACCAATTGAACCCGATTCATCATATGACACTGGAACGCCTAATGATGATAATTTGTTGTAAATTTTTAGTGCAATGTTATTAATTTTTTTCACTAATGGTAAAATCGCAAATTTATAAGGAGCTATTTCTTGTGCTAATTTTAAAACAGTTCTAGTATCGTTATCTGCTATTTTTTCTTCATCATATGAATCAATTAAAATAGCAAGCATCAATCTATCAAGGCCAATTGATGGCTCGATAACATGTGGAACTATCTTAGTATTATTTTCAGCATCAAAATATTCCAAACTTTCGCCAGTAGCATTCATATGTGAAGAAAGGTCATAATCGCCCCTGTCGGCTACTCCTAATAATTCACCTCAACCAAAAGGGAATAAATATTCAATGTCACTTGTAGCACTTGAATAGTGACTTAATTCTTCTTTTTCGTGGGCTCTAATTCTTAGATTTCCTTTATCAATACCTAATATTTGTGCAAAGTTATAACATTTTTGTAAATATTGATTGAAAATCTTTTGAGAGTCCTTAGGATCATGGAATACTTCAAGTTCCATTTGCTCGAACTCTCTTGTTCTAAAAATAAAATTTCCGGGAGTTACTTCATTTCTAAAACTTTTTCCCACTTGGCCAATACCAAAAGGCAATTTTGCTCTTGTAGTTCTTAAAACATTTTTAAAATTCACAAAAATACCTTGTGCTGTTTCTGGTCGTAAATAGATACGGCTTTTTGACTCTTCTGTTACACCTTGTCTCGTTTCAAACATTAAATTAAAATTACGAATAGTACTTCAGTGGCATTTAGCTCCATCATATTCTTTGACATTTTTGTCTAAAAAATCTTTCATTTGTTCAAAAGTCATTTTTTCTGGAACAATATTAGGGTCAATTTCTTGTATGATTTTATCAGCACGATATCTTTTTCCATTAGTTTTATTTTCAATTAATGGATCATTAAAATTAGAAACATGACCAGAAGTTACTCACACTTGTGGATTCATCAAAATTTTTGCATCAATTAAAAAATTGTTGTGTTCGTTATGAATAAAATGTTTTTTTCACGCATCTTTAATGTTATCTTTTAAGAATGAACCAAGAGGGCCGTAATCTCAGGTGTTGGCTAAACCACCATAAATTTCGCTACCTTGATATACAAAACCAGTTGATTTTAAGTGATTAATAATATTTACCATATTTTTGTCTTTATTATGCATATTAAGCTCCTATATTACTAAAATAATATAAAAAACAACAACTCATAAGATTTTTTGTTGTTTTTATAAAGAATTATCAAACTTTAAAAATATTCACACCGTCAACGGCAACATCCACAATACCTAAAATCACAACTATTGTTAAAGACATTAAGATAATAGATAACAAGGTAACAGAAGCAATAAACAATATATTATTTGGTTTTGTTTGAATAGTACTTTTGCCAATTTTGCCTTCTAATGATTTTACATCAGTGTCTATTTCATGGTCATCATCATAATAGTCATACAATCTTTTTGGTATATGAACTAATTTTGTATTTTCAGGCATTTCTCTAACTACATAGTCAGTTTTTCATTTTTTATCTTCATCAATGTAGTTATAATCAACCATTACAAAATCATTACCATACTTGTGAGATTCAAAATACATTGGTGTAGGATCATTATATATAGAAACATCACCTTTAGGAGTTTGAACAATTTGTGTTCTTTCAGGATCAAGGTTTCTAACCACAAAATCATTTTGAATTTTTTCGCTTTTTGGATGAGTGTAGTCAACCATCTCAAAATCAGGTCTATCAACAATCGCTATTTCTTGACTTTGATGTTTATTATCAGCACTATCAGTTGAAACCTTTTGTTCTAATACACTTTCATCTTTCTTTTCATAATAAATGATTACAGGTTCTTTAAAATCATCAATTTTTTGTTCAACAACATCAGAACTTACAAATTCATTATAAATTACAGGCCCGTGCTTGATTTCAGGAGCAATGCTAATTTCTTTTGTAACTTGAACATGGATTTCATTAAATGCTTCATTTGGTGTTGATGTTTCTTCAACAATTACTATTTCTGCGGTTGGAACATCATTGATGACATACACAGGTTCAACTTGAGCAGGTTTATTTTCAGTTTCATCAAGTGAAATAATTTCTGTATTTCTTGTCGCAGTTGGAGTTTTTTTAGTTTTAGGAACCACTTCGGGTTCTGGCTTACTTTTTTGTTGTGCTTGAATTAAAATTTGCTCAGCAGCTTTATTGAATTCATTTTTAGCATCGCTATTTACAACTTCTTCACCAGTTGATTGGTAAGTAATTGTGTGTGCTTCATCAGTGCTATCAACTAAGGTAACTGAATAATTTGAACGAACAGCTAAATAAGGGATTGAGTAGTGATATTCATCTAATGTAACAAAACCAACGTGTTTTAGTTCAACTAAAACAAACGAAGATTCTCAACAAATAGGAATTAATTTTTCATCTTTATTCCTATAAAAAGCTTGGTTATCATATGTATCATCTAATTCATCATTTACTTTCAATAAATTTAGCAATTGACTAGACACATTTGAAAATTCATTGTGTAATTTTTCAATTAATCTTTGATTTTTTTCATCCATTAAAGAAATTTTGTATGAAATACCATTTTCAAAATCATTAATATTCTTATGAATTTTTTCAAAATCATTCTTATTAATTTGCTTATCAACATAAGCATCTATAATTTTTTTAAGTTTTTCAGTATAGAGAGCAATAGCGCCTACTGTATCGCCTACGCCTAATTTAATAAACTCTTCATAAGTTACGCCTTGTAAAGTTGGACGGTTTTGTTTAAGTAAATCAATTTTGTTTGCAATTTCTTCAAGTTTTAAATCTTTTTTAGCTAATTCAGCTTTTAAAAGTTCTAACTCTTTGTCAGCAACTTCATTATTTGAGTGTAATTGATTCATTAAAATATCAATTTGTTGTTGAAATTGAATTCTAATAGCATCAAGGTCGATCACATCTTTTCTTTTTCTTTTAGTAATTTCTAAACTTGGTGGGAAGTATGAATTTGGATCAGAAATTAAAATATAATCTCTACCTTCAACAATATTCTTTCCTTTTTGTTTTTCAAGATCTCTATCACGTTTAAAATTGTATGGATTAATGCCTAATTCACGACATGAACCTTCATATGTTGCTTCACCATCAAAACCAGCTGTTTTAATGTAATAGTATCATTCATCACCTTCTGAATCAATTGTTAATTGACCAGCAAATATTCTTTGATCATCTTGGAATCAAATAGCTGTTTCGAAATCTAAAAGCATATATCAGTTCAATGCATCTTGACGTGTTTTAAATTTAGCTAAACCAAATTTTACTTTTGGATGTTTTAATAATCAAGGAAACTCTTTATCTTGTTTAATTTCATAAGTACAATTTAATCTTTTCATAACTTGCCAACCCTCACTCAATTTTAATTAGGTAATTTAATATTTTAAAATAAATTTTATTTTAAAATTATAAACTAAATTTCAATTAAATATCAATACATATTAATGCAATCACATAAATTTTTGCTAATATATCTATTTTATACATAAATTAGGCAAAAAAATAAATATTTTTAATGTGGGTGATGATGGCTGTCATGAATACCTATTATAATTCAAACATTAAATATAAAATTATGCAAAATAAACATAAAATAACAACTAATTTTACAGCCTGCCTGACATATAAAAAAATGTTAATTTATATTAAATTTAATATAATTAAATTATACAGGGTGCCAAACAAATGGCTGAGAATATACCTATAAGCTGATCTAGGTAATGCTAGCGTAGCAAAATATATGAATATATAAGTGTATTCAAAATAGTCTCCCTGTATAACAAGGAGATTTTATTTATGAAAAAAACAAAACTTTTAATAGGTTTAGGGGCATTAGCTTCTAGCTTAACTATACCGTTTATTAGTGCTTCATGTGGTAGTAAGAAACCTGATAATGAAGACTTATCTAAAACATGAGATAAAGATATTGTCATTGGTTGTAACTGAATAAATGATGGCTTTTTAAAAACAGATAAAGAAACAAAATTTCTTGAAAAGCTTTCTGAAAAATTTGAAGCCGAAAAAAATAAAGATGAACTCGCTAAAAAGCAAGAAAAAGTTACTTTCAGATTTGCAGAAAAAAAATCTAAAAAGAAAGTTATGTTCAGTGATTTAAAAGCAAATAAAAATATAGATTTAGCGCCTTTTTCGTATTGAGTTGTTTACAATGATATGGAAAATAACAAGATATCTATTTCAGATGTTGATAAGTTTGAACTAAAAAGAATCGCACAAGCTAAGCAATTAAAATTTGCTTGACATACAGATAATAGTGTAACTTATAAAGACGGAACAGCTAATGATCCATTAAGAAAAATAGCAGCAGAAGAAAATAAATTGCAATTTGAAACTCATGGAGAATTTCAAAATTGAAAAGATAAAAAAGATGCTCTAAAATGAGATGGTTCAAAATATGGCCTTTTCTATAAAGAAAATAAAAGTGAAAATTTAACTTTTGTATTAAGAGGATCAATTATTATTTCTGGTGATGATGCTACAAGAGCAAAAATAACAAAAGCTTGAGATGATAAGAATTTTGACGAATTCATGAAAAATGGTGTGTGTTTTGAAAGTTACGATTCACATTCAAACTTTAAATACCAAGTAGCATTAATTTCTAGACATTTTGGTAAAACTATTGATGAAGTTATTAAATTTATAAAAGACAATGAAAAATATGTAAATTTCAGTGATAATGGAGTAGCTTCACTTATAGGAAATAAAAATTCTACTGGAACTGTATGTAATATAGCATTCGACAATGAAGGAGCATTTAACTGAAGCCCCGCACACGAATCGTGAACTTCTACATTTTATAACCCAGTAGATAAAAACGCCAAAATAAGAGTACTTACAGTAACTAATCCTGCTCCTTATGATTTACTATTAGGTAGATCAGGTTTATCAAATAAACAAGCAGAATTAATATCAAAAGCTTTAACATCATTAACTCTTGAAGAAAACACTTATGGTGTCTATACTGGTTATAATTTATTCAAACCAATTGATAATCAATTCTTTACAAAAATGCTAAAACTTCAAGAATTTGCGAAAAGTGCTAATCCATATGGAACAGAAGAAACTAATTTCTTAAGCACATTAGATACATTATAAAAACAATATGGATACAATATTAAAATTCACAAATGTTACTATTAGTTATGAGAATAATACAGTTTTAGAAGATCTTAATTTTGAAATTAATAAAGGTCAATTTATAGCTATTGTTGGAAGAAGCGGCGTTGGTAAAACTACATTATTTAAGTCCATAGTTAAAAATATTAAAATCAAACAAGGATCAATTAACCTTTTTGACAATAATATTTATGAATTAAAAAATAAGCAATGAAATAATTGCCTTAAAAAAATAGGCTTCTTAACTCAAAAACCCTTACTTATTCCAACAGAAACTGTATACTCAAATATTAAAAGAACAGTCAGAGATTTTAAAAATTGATTTTATAGATTCTTTAATATATTGTCTGATGAACAAAAAAAATATATCTTTTGCAATTTAGACAAACTCGGAATTTTAGACAAATGCTTTACTAGAATTGATGAACTTAGTGGTGGGCAGGCGCAAAGAGTTGAAATTGCTAAATTATTGATTAACAATTCAAAACTAATCTTAGCTGATGAGCCTACTAGTAGTTTAGATGAAAAAACTTCAAAAGAAGTGATTGAATTATTAAAAAATGTGGTGGTTAATAATGAAACAACAGCTATTGTAATAATGCATGATATTGACTTAGCATTACAGTACTTTGACAAGATTATGGTAATCCACGACAAAAAAATTCAAAAATTTATTAGCGCTGGTGAAATTTCAAAATGTGAAATTCTACAAATTTTAGAAACTGAAAATTAAAAATCAAAAAAAATTCATTCACTTATCAAATTGAAGACAGTAAGCAAAATCATACTAGAAAAAAATTAAGACCTTTTTTTGTCCATTTAATCTGTTTTATAGCCATAATTGTATTTTTCTGATTTCTCTCAAATATTAATTTATCGTTAAATAAATATGGTTGAAAAGTATTTAAAACTAATATAACTAACTTCTTTAATTTTTCTAGCACATCAACAGTTTATGGTGGACTAAAAGAAAATCTTTGGACACTAAGCATTAAATTTATGCTTGCAACTGTGAAATATGCAATTGCAGGCACTTTCATAGGTTTCTTATTTGCTGTTTTAACTGCTTTTCTTTGCAATAAAAATTTTGTAAATAAATATTGAAGTTTTATTCCAAGAAATCTTATGTTAATACTTAGAGCAGTACCAGAATTAGTTTTTATTAATATGTTCATTCATGTTTATTATAAATATGCTACATTGGTATTCATCTTTATATGATTTACATGATTATGATTACATAAATACTTCATCGAAATACTAAATAGCATAGATAATACGCCGTATTTAATGTCTATTTATAGAGGAAATTCAAAGACAAAAGCATTTTTCACTGAAATTTATCCTAGGATAGTTAATCGCTTTGTTAATTTAGGATTTTATTCATTAGAGTCTAACATTAAATGAAATACTATTCTTGGCGCATTAGGAGTTATGGGTATTGGCTCCTTAATCAAACATGCATCAGATGAGGACTGATCTCAATTAGGCATTCCGTTATTTATAATGATTTTGTTTATTGTCTCATTGGAAATTCTTTCTTATTTTTTAAAAAAATACTTTTTTGATGATAGAACAAGAAAAATAGAAAAAAATACTAATGAAAAATCATTAGTAATTTACAAAAAAATTAGCATATTAGCTGATATAAAATATTGAATAAAAATCTTTATATTTATTGTGCTTGCAATTTTTAGCGTTTCTGTGATATTAGTGGAAAATACATCATTTAAAGATTTTGAATTTCTGAAAATGTTTGTTAAAAAAATGTTTAGTCCTGATTATTCAGACTTCAATTTATTATCACTAAAAGCTGATAAAAACCCAATTTTATTAGTTTTACAATCAATGATATTTGCAATATTATCAGTGATTTTATCTTTTATTACTTTACTTATTGTACTGTTTTATAGTAATTCAAAGATAAATAGAGCTCACACATATGTTTCAATAAGATCATTAACATCATTTTTTAGGGTTATTCCTTCCCCTGTTGTGTTTTTGATTTTTAGCCCTTTATTCAACCATGATTATTCGCTTCTTATCTTAGTTTTGGGTTTCCATGAATCATCCTCATTAATTAAACAAATAAGTGAAGCAACTGATAATATAGACAATGATTTTATTAACAACCTAAAAATGCAAGGTTACAGTAATTTAAAAATATATATTAGATTTATTATTCCAATTATTAAATATGATTTAGCAAGTTGATTTTTCTTTTATTTAGAAATGTCATTTAGAAATTCAATTACGTATTCAGTATATAGTCAGCAAGGTTTAGTAATTGGCAGCAAAATCAGTAATTATATGGATGCAAGAATAAAACAATTTGAAAAAGCATTTAGTTATATCTGGCTTGCCACTCTTTCTATACTCATATTAAATCTCATTAGTGAATTTATAATAGACAAAAGAAACAAAAACAAATGATTTAAAAAAACACAATAAAACTTGATTGTGTTTTTTTTATTAATAAAGTTAATTTGTAAGCCAAAACATTTTGCAACCCTTAACTATTTTTTTGCTTTATTTTTGTTATTGATGCTT
>NZ_JNJV01000009.1 GCF_000702785.1 Mycoplasmopsis primatum ATCC 25948
AATAGCCATTTGAAAATATTCAAACGACACCTTAGTTGAAAAAATATATATTAATGATCAAGAAAACAAAACAAACTTAACTAATTTTGAAACATATAGAAGAATAATAAATATGGTATGTAAATAAAAATAACATTTTTTCCTTATTAGACTATAAATAAGGACTAAATGTTATTTTTTGCTTCTGCAACTCGGAAACTCAGGAGATCCGTGCAGGTTCAAGTCCTGTCTTGGGGACCATTTGATTAAAAAATCATCTTTAAAATTGCTTGTTATAATGGCAATTTTTTTATAAAAATAAGAGCACATTAGGCTCTTGTTTTTTTAATAAAATACTGTTTTATAGTGTTTTATAAAATTTCGTGATACCGTTTTCTATATATTATTCTAACTATTAAAATGAGTGATATATATAAGGAAACTAATGATATTAATAGTAAGTAAAATCATGGATTAAGAGCTGTTAAGTTTAATAAATTATTTAATCCAGGTATATATGGTGAAACTGTAATTAAGACAATTCCCACAATAGATGTAAATAACAAAATTCACGCTGGTCTAGATTGAATGAATGGAATTTTTTCAGTTCTTATAAAATGTATTACTAAACTTTGGGTTCACATAGATATAACAAATCAACCTGTTTGAAATAATGATGCTCACTCAGCTGAATTTGGTGATAAATTTGGATATAACTTAGGTATAAATAATCAATGTAATAATATAAATGATAATATATCAACAATTGAACTAGTTGGCCCAAAAAAAGCCATAAACCTAATAATACTTTTCGTATTAAATTGTCGCGGTTTCATTATAAATTTTTCATCTACTTTATCTCATGGAATCGTTCCGCATGCTATATCATAAATAAGATTCATAAATAAAATTTGAGTAGCAATCAACGGAACAAATGGCAGAATAATTGCTGCTATTAAAATACTGAAAATGTTTCCAAAATTACTACTAATGGTCATTTTTATATATTTATTCATATTAGCATATGTTTTTCTACCTTCAATGATACCAGTAGCTAATACATTTAAATCTTTCTCTAAAAGTATTATGTTGGCACTTTCTTTGGCAATATCGACTGCTGTATCAACCGAAATAGAGACATCAGCAGCTTTCATAGCTGGCGCATCATTAATTCCGTCACCCATATAGCCAACAACATGTCCGTTTTGTCTTAATGCTTCTATTATTCTAGCTTTTTGATCTGGACTTAACTTTGCAAAAATATTGTGTTCTTCAACCACTTTCAAAAGCTCATCTTGGTTTAGATCTATTATATCTTTACCTAAAATAATACCTTCTGTTTGCATACCTACTTTTTGACAAATTGCTTTTGTAACCCTGGCATTATCGCCAGTTAAAATTTTCACTTCAACACCGTGATTATATAAATTCTTAATAGCAGAAGCTGTTGATTCTTTTGGTGGATCAAGAAAAGCTAAATAACCAATTAGGGTCATATCACTTTCATCACTAACATTAAATGCTCCAACTTTATTTGGGTTATTTTTTCTAGCCACAGCAATAACTCTTAAACCTTGATCATTAAGTTTGTCAACTTGTTTAATAACTTTTGAAATCATTTGCTCATTTAGTTCGGTAACTTTGCCATCTAATTCTAATGTGTTGCAAACAGATAAAATTTCTTCGACAGCACCTTTTGTAACCATCTCAATTCTTCCGTTTTTTGAAATGTTTTTAACCAAGACACTCATTCTTTTACGATTGAAATCAAATGGAATTTCATCGATTTTTTCATACACCGTATCTAAATTTCTTAAATCTTCATGTATATCACTAAGTTCTTCGGTTTTACTAATAATTGACAAATCAAGTAAATTCTTTAGCCCTGTTTGATAATAACTATTTAAAAAACCATAACGTAAGACTTTATGATTTTCATGTCCTAATACATCAAGGTGCATTTCTAATACTACTTTATCAAGTGTCAGTGTCCCTGTTTTATCAGTACAAAAAACATCCATGGCTCCAAAATTTTGGATTGAATTTAGGTTTTTAACAATCGTTTTCTTTTTCGACATAACTGTTGCACCCTTAGCGAGTGTGCTAGTTACAATCATAGGTAACATCTCAGGTGTTAAACCTACTCCTACTGAAATAGCAAACATAAGTACTTCTAATCATTTTTGACCATTATTATAGTTTTTGAGTCCGGCAATTAAAAATACAATAGGAACTACCGTAATCATAATTTTAAAAAGCAACCATGAAATTGAACTAATGCTTTTTTCAAAATTTGATTTTGTTTGTTTTTCATTCAATTTTTTTGCGACTTGACCTAAATATGTATTGTTTCCAGTAACAATCACAATAGCTTTAGCACTACCAGAAATAATATTTGAACCCATAAAAGCCAAATTGTGTCTATCAGTTATATTTTGATAATCATAATTATTAGCCAAACTTGCAAACTTTTCAATAGACACACTTTCACCAGTTAAAGATGATTGCGAAACAAACAAGTCTTTTGCACTTAAAATTCTAACATCAGCCGGAATAATATCACCAGCTGCTAAAATTATAATATCGCCCGCAACTACTTCTTCAAGCGGTATTTCATAATAAATACCATTTCTTTCAACTTTAGTAGTTGTACGCACCATTTGTACTAATTTAGCTGCTGATGAACTACTTTTAATATCTTCCACTATGTGCATAATTCCACTAATAATAACCATTGAAAAAATAATAATTATTGTGGCTGGCTCTGGTTTTTCAGATTTAATTATAGGTAAAATCACATCAACAGCTAATGATATTAAAGATAGAATTATCAAAATGATTGAAAAGGGGTTAAAGAAAGCATCTACAATTCTTTTAAGAACAACATTTTTGCCTTTTTTACTAATTACATTAATTCCATGTTGTTCTTTATTTATCTCAATTTGATTATCATCAGAAATGCCTTTTATTGATGAATTATATTTATCAAATATCTCATCATTTTTAGCTTCTGATGCTCAAATTAAATCTTGCGATGGTTTTCGATTAATACTATTATTCATTTTTTTGCTCATCTTAACCTCCTTTTTTATATATATAATTAAATTTAATTATATTAAATTAGCATTTTACTGTTTTAAATTTTACTTCACCGCTGATTATGTATGTTTTTGCTATAATAAATAGCGCAAATATTCGCATTAAATACTTCTCTTCAAGCTATAAAATGAATTTCTTAATATTACAAATAAGAGTAATTTGTGATATTAAGAAGGTTCTTTATCTTAGAATGATTTAAGTATGTTATTCCGTAAAATATAAGAGTGTATCTTGCTAATATCGCGCCGGTGAAAAACCCAACACAAAGGAAAATGTATGAAAATTTCAACTATTAAAAATAGTTATGTCAATGTATCAGGCAATGTATATGAACCTAATTTTATTAATCTTACATATATAAAAAACAATAAAATTGCTTTTGATTTTAGAACCCTTTTTCTTTCAGAAGAAAAGAAAAGTGAACTAAATTCCGAACCTATTGAAAAAAATATTGATACATTATATATTTTTAAAAACAATAATTCTTATGGGATATTAGCAGATCTAGACATAAATGAATATAGAGAAAACAATATAAAAAGCCATGAATTAATTTATCCAAACATTATTCAAGGAATGGCAAGCAATTTAAATTTATATAACACAGAAGCAAACCCTGTTTTTATTCTATATGACAAAAATATTGATCTCTTATCATTTATTGAAAATAAACTTTATTTTAAAAAATATTCATATAACAATGATATTGAAATATATGCCTTCAATAAAGACAGCGCTAAACAAATATTAAAAAATTTTGAAGATATTTCTCAAATGTATGTAGCAGATGGCCATCATAGACTATACGTCAATTCTTTTTTTAATTGAAAACCAACTGTTTTTGGTTGTTTTATGTCATTCGATCAAGTATGTATCTTACCTATACATAGAATGCTAAAAAATGTAGATGCAACGAACTTTGAAATTGCTAAAAACTTTATACACAGATTTTTATCTATCAAAGAAAATAAGAATTGAAAGAAAAATCAAATTAAAATCACCTATCAAAACCAATCTTTCATTGTTGGTTTAAAAGAAAATAAAGAAGAAATGCTTTGAAATAGCGACGTTTATAAAGTAAATACTCAAATCATTACTACTGCTTTTAGAATTCAAAATTCTGATAATATAAGTTTTATTAATGATTGAGAATTGGATAAGGTCAAAAAATATATGTCTAATAATGACGTATTAATTGAAATAAAGCCTATATCAGTTGATGAATTTAAAAATACAGCTTTAAACAACGGCATTTTTCCTCCTAAATCAACTTGCTTTGTTCCGAAGTTTCCATCATTTTTAGTTTTTAAAAAATATAAGTAAAAATAAAAAAAGGAGAATATAAAGATGAATGCAATAATCTTAGCAGCTGGTCTTGGTAGTAGATTGAAAAAAATCACTAACAATAAGTGTAAAGCAATGGTTGACGTCAATGGTGTACCTTTAATTGAAAGAATATTAAGAATTTTAGAAAAGAAAGATATAAACAAAATTTTTGTAGTATCTGGCTATAAAACAGACGAATTACAAAATTTTGTTAAAAGTCTTGAAATTAAAAAACCAATTAAATTTATTGAAAATCCTATATACGATAAAACAAATAATATTTATTCTTTTTTACTTACAAAATCGGAAGCAATTAAAGACGACTTCCTGCTTTTAGAATCTGATTTAATTTTTGATGAATCAATAATTGACAATTTATTAGATGATAAATTTCCTAATTTGGCATTAGTAGATAAATATGAACCTTGAATGGATGGTACTTGTTTGAAGATAAACAAGGACAATACCATATCGCAATTTATTAGTAAAAACAATTTTGCTTATAATGAGGCAAATGATTATTATAAAACCGTTAATATTTATAAATTTAGCAAAAATTTTGCTAGGGATATTTACTTTCCATACCTTGAAAAATACATTAATAAAAATGGAATGAATAATTACTATGAAGATGTCTTGCCTGAAATTATTAATAGCGATAACACAATACTAAGAGCTAAAATTATTGATGAAAAATCTAAATGATATGAAATCGATGATGAACAAGATTTAAACATCGCTGAATCGATTTTTGCTAGCGGCGAGAATAAATTAACATTAATGCAATCAAGATATGGCGGTTATTGAAGATATCCAAAATTAATTGATTTTTGTTATTTAGTCAATCCTTATTTTCCACCTCAAAAAATGATAGATGAAATTAAATATAACTTTAAAGATTTACTAAGTCAGTACCCGTCCGGTCTTGAAATAAATTCAAATCTTTGCGCTAAAATTTTCAATGTTGATAAAGAAAGTATAGTTGTTGGTAATGGTGCGGCTGAACTCATTAAAGCTGTAATTGAACCACTTGAAGGCAATGCTGGTTTTATAAGACCAACATTTGAAGAATATCCTAATCGTTTTAAAAAACTTAATCCAATTCCTTACTTCCCAGATAATGAAAATTTTACTTATGATGCTGAATCATTAATTAATTTTTATAAAGATAAAAATCTAAATGTTTTAATTTTAATTAATCCTGATAATCCAACCGGAAACTATATTAAAAAAGTAGATATTATTAAAATAATAAAATGAGCTAAAAAAAACAACATCTTTTTAATATATGATGAAAGTTTTATTGATTTTGCTAATGAATCAAATAATTCGTTAATTTCAGACCAATATCTAGGTTTATATAAATATATGGTTGTCATTAAATCGATAAGTAAATCATATGGAATTCCCGGCCTTAGATTAGGAGTTTTAGCTTCATCAAATAAAAGTATTATAGCAAAGGTGAAAAAATCAGTATCAATATGAAACATCAATTCAATAGCTGAATACTATCTGCAAATTTACGAAAAATATCAAAAAGACTATGAACATGCTATTGTTAAAATTAAAAATTCTAGAGATAAATTCATTAAAAAATTAAAGACAATTCCTGAATTTAGGCTAATTCCTTCACAAGCAAATTATGTTACTATTGAACTATTAAAAGGAATCTCAAAAAGCTTTTGCTCTGCTTTATTAGAACGCAATATCTTTATAAAAGATCTTACACCTAAAATCTATAAAACTACAAAACAATGAATTCGTGTCGCTATAAGAGATGATGCCGATAATAATTATTTTATCGAAGCGGTTAGAGCATATTTTAATCAAAATAAATAAACCTGTAATATAAACTTACAGGTTTATTTATTAATTTGCCTCTTCGGCTTTTACATCAACATCACAAGTTTTTTCACCGGTTTTAATTACATATATTGGAAAAATTTTAGTTGAATATGTTGCTTTTTTTGGTCCTCTATGCACGAGTCTATATAAAATTTTTTGAGCATCAGTCAGAGTCCGTTTGCCTTGTATATTTCATCACACCTTAACGCCTACAGAACTATCAGTGCTTTTAACTCGCAAATATGGGGCTTTTAATCGCGATTTTACTATATGTTTATAATTACCGCCCAAGCTAAAATTATGTTCCAAAGCAAGATCACTATAGCGTTCTGGTAAATCTCTATATTTCTGGCTAAATTGAACAACATTAATATATTGGCCTTCTATTAAGGGGATAGATAAAAGTTTATCAATCAATTCATCAAGTTCTTGAACAGTCCATATTTCTTTTACAAAACCTGATATTTTAAGTTTTTTATTGTGTTCTAAAATCTTATTTTTTGAATCTGAAAGAAAGACATTAATAGTTAATACGCCGCGATATGCATCAGCATCATTTTCTTTTATAATCTTTTTAATTATAATGTTTGGATTTTTCAACAATAATGGAGAATCTTCTTTTAATTTAATCAGGTCCGCATTATAATGTCTTGGCGGAAATAATTCTTTAGGGAGTATTTTTAAGTCATTTTCAGACAAACTTTCAATTTGTTGTTTAAATTTATTGCTACTATAAAAACCTGATATGGTAAGCTTTTTAATAGCAGTATATTTATTTTTATCATCATTTAAAGTAATATTAACACTTAAAAATCCATTCTCATTGTCTGCTGAATTAAGTTCAGTTTTAATTGTAAGATTTGGATTCTTTAACGATAATTGAGAATCTCTCTTAAGTCTAATTTCTTTTATGTCGTAAGAACTTGGTAACAATAATGGGTCTTTATTGATAATTTCTAAATCATTTTCAGAAAATTTATTTATATTAAAAAAACCTGATATAGTAATTTTCTTAGTATATATCAAACCATTCGCTTTATCGTTTAAAGTAATTTCAAGGTCTAAATTTCCTTCTTGATAATCTTTTGTAATATCTTTTGTAGTGATTGTAAGATTTGGATTCTTTAATAATAATGGAGAATCTTTTTTAAGTTTAATACTGCTTACATTATAGTTGCTTGGTAATAAGTATGAATCAATATTAATATCTAAATCATTAAGGGTTAAACTATCACATAACTCATCAAACTGTTTTGTTGAATAGAACTTATTTATAGATAAATTAGCAACTTTTGATGATTTTTTATTTTTATATTCTAGTTTCAATGAAACATTTTTTATGCCATTTACATCATCATTTTCATTAACAGGATCTGATACTCTAATAAGTTTAACATTCGGATATTTCTTCTTAAAATCAGAATCTTTTTTTAGAACAATATCATCTTCAAATTTTGATGGTAATTTGTCTTTTATATCTTCCGGTAAATCTAAGTCATCTATTGTTAATTTTGATGTTAAATCATCTAATGATAAAAGACCATCATCAGTTGATAGTGTTATATTATTTTTGGATATTTTGTGTGGTTTGTTATTTTTCGTTTTAAGTTCCAATGAAAGTGATAATGCCCCTTTAGCATCATCCTTAGAATTAGAATCAATATTGGCAACTAATTCAACCTTTGGTGATTTTTTAGCAATTAACTCAGTGATAGATGATTTAAAGTGGATCATTCCGGCATTAATATCGTATGGAAACTTATCCTTAACTGTACTACTTTGTCAATCAATTAAATCTTTTGGATTATTTTTAACTTGATCTAATAAAACTTTTGAAAGTCATTCTAATTCTTTTTGTTCTCATTTTTTTGATGGATCTTTAAGACCACTTAATGGTTGAGTCCATGCATTGTATTCATTTTTTCCATTTTGAGATGTTTTAATTAGAATCTTGATAGAACTATTGCCAACTATCTCTACATCATTAATTTGAAGATCATATTTTTTTGGATTAGAAATCTCTAAATATTTTTTTATAGATTGTTTGTTCTTTTTAAATTCATCTACTATTTCTTTATTTGTTGTTATAGAAGGATTAATTAATTTAAATGTAATATCATTTAAATAACTATATTTGTCCCCCCCCCCGCAACTAATGCTTGCTAATGGTGCTGTTGTTGTAATTAAAACAGCAGGAAGTGCAAAAATCAATGATTTTTTCAATCTGTTTCCTTGCATTATTTTCTCCTTGTAATTAATTCGGCCAAATTATACTCTTTTATACTGAGTTGTGCCTTGCTATGTAATTTTATGCCAACAAATAAAACAAAAATCCCTCCAATAATGAGAAATTTTGCAGCATAAATTTATTTTTCTTTAAAAAGATTTATTTCGTTAGGATGAACTGGTTTTTCATTGATTACAACTTTTTCTATTTGCCCTTGGACAACATAAACAACTCTATCAGCCATAGCCGCCATAACTGGATTGTGTGAGACCATTACAACAGTTGTACCTTTTTGTTTATTAACTTCATATAAAAAGTTTAAAACAATTTTTGTTGTTTGTTCATCAAGAGCACCTGTTGGTTCATCAGCAAAAATGATTTCTGAATTTTTAGCTAAAGCTCTCATAATTGAAACTCTCTGTTGCTGTCCACCAGATAGTTGAGATGGGAATTTTTGCATCTCTTCTTCAATTTCAAATTTCTTAAATAATTCTATAATATCAACTTTTTTAGATTCATCTTTTTGTAAATAATTACCAGTTTCAACATTATCAAAAGCATTTAAATTAGCTAAAAGATTGTAATTTTGAAAAATAAAACTTACATGTTTTCTTCTAAATTGAGTTAATTGTCTATTAGACATATATGCTAAATTTTCATCGCAAATAATAACATTTCCTTTTGTTGGTCTATCAAGCCCACTAATTAAATTTAATAGTGTACTTTTGCCGCCGCCAGAAACACCATAAATCAATATCATTTCGCCTTTACGGACATCCATTGACACATTTTTTAAAACTCTGGTGATGATGTTATCAGTAACATAATATTTAGTCACATTTTGAACTTCAATTATTTTGTCGCCTTCATTTTTAATATCATAAAATTCATCTTTTTTGCGTTTAGTTCTATTAATTTTCTTAATAATCCTGCTAATTTTTTTGGGAACTTGAATATTTTTTCTATCTGTTTGTTGATTTATAACATCGAAAACATTGTCCTTATTTATTTTTATATTTTTACTAATTTCAAGTACTTGAATATTCTCATCAATAATTTTTTCTGCCTCAGCAATTGAATGAATATTGGTGTCGAGACTCTTGTTTTTTTCAACAACGGAATTTTTTTTGCTTTGCTTTTTCATACTATTTTCCTTTTAATAAATCAACAGGTTTCATTTTATTTATACTTACTCAAACTGATAATGATGTAATTATAAATATTCCAAATAATAAGAAGAATGTCAATATGACATGTCATCATTTCAATGTCAAGATTAATGCTATTGATGCTGATGATAATAAAAATGTATTAAAGGTATATATCATTAAAAATACAATTGGAATAGCAAACAATAAAGCACCAAATAAAAATGGCAAGAAGGCTCCGAAAAACATTTTCAACTTTTCTTTTTGTGAATAACCTAATATAGATCAAATTGCTATATTTCTTTCATTCTCGCTAACCATAATCGAAGCCATAATTATCAAAATAACTAAGGAAATAATAAAGCTTATAGTAATTATAAATATACTTATATTCTCAATTGTTGAACTAATTTGTTGTGTGAAACCTACTTCTATGTCTTTTGAATCAATAGATAAACTCAATGCAACATATAATTTATTTTGATATATCTTACTGAATCTCTCAATATGATCTTTGGCCGATAATTTAGCATTATTATAAAGTGAAGCAGAATATGATTCAGCTTTTGGATCTAGAAATTTAGCAATTTCAATAGCACTTAACTTATGTTGTTTGCTCAAAACCCCATTTTTTATATCGAAAATTTGATCAAACATTCTCTTAATTGTTCCACTATCAAATGAGCTAATATCAAAACCATCGAGGCCAGACCAGTAACCACTCATTGAATAAAGTGATGTTGAATCGGTTACCTGAATAGGTCTATTTCTTTTAGTCATAACACCATTAAAAGCATTTTTATCAGCAAAGCCAACTAATTTATTTGCAGCATCATAAGTTGTAATTAACTCATTGTTTATATAAGTAGGATTGTATCCAACAATTTTAAATATAGCTCTCGAATTATTATTGAACTTTTCAACTATTTCCTTCTGTTTTATAGGATTATTAGAATAAATTTCTGTTAATAACTTAACTTTATATCTATCCATTCTATTATTAACTTTAAACTCAACAATATCGCCTTTATAAAGCTTATATCGTTTACTAAATACCTCATTAACTACCAATGGATAAATATTATCTTTGACTTTGAAACTATATAATAGGTCATATAAATTTTCTTGATCTTTTCCTTTTAATTTAACCATTGCATCATCATTATTTTTTGGTTTTTTATAACCATAAATTTTAAACGATGAATTATTATAAGTAGTATCTAAGTATGTATATGTCTCATCATAAGCTTTATCAAGCAATACACCACCAAAACTAATAAAGTAATCGTTTACCCACTGCCTGTCAAGATCCGATTTATCAATAATTCAATAATTAGAACTGCTTTCAGTTTTCTTTCATCTTTTTATAGGATTAATTATTTTCTGTTTATTTAATATAGCTCTTTCATGGCGCTGCGCAATAATGTTTATTTTTTTATATGCTCTAACAATAAAGTCTCTATATTTATCACGACCGCCATTTTCCCCTGTTTTAATGTTTTGCATAACATATTCATTGTTTGCTTCATCTCATTTGGCTATTTTGAAGCTTCCTTGCTTATCATGCGGCGATTTATAATATTTGAAAAAGTCATATTTTTTACCATGCGAATCTTTATATCACATAAAACCTTTATTATCAACTTCTAAAATTGGCTTGTTAGCATCAGTAATAAATTCGCCATTATCATCTAAACTTTGCGACCATTCTAATTGATATCCAACTAAATCACGTAATTTATCAATTTTAGCTTTTTGACTATCAGGCATACCATTATAAGCAACTAATCATGGATCAGCCGCTACACCAGCAGCTACTGATACATTAACACCAAATTGTGATAGCACATGTGAGTCATTTACATTGGGCGCACCATTAACTCTATTATCAGGGTTTATAATGCTTGATTTTCCAGGTTTAAAATAATCACCAACTTCTCTATTGCCTTCAGCTAAATTCCCAATAGGTGTGTAAATAAGATTTTTTAGATCATTTAGACTATATGTAGAATAATAACCACCCTCTTCGGTTGGACTTACTAAATCAACTTTAAACTTATAATTTCTGTTTTCATAAGTTTTATCAATTGTATTATTAAATGTATTATGACTAGCTAAACCAAACATCGTTGCAACTGATGTCAGCAAAACGCTAGCACCGAAAGATGTTAATTTTCAAAAACCATTATAAGCCAATGTAAATGAAAAACGTTTCTTTATATTCTTTTTGTTAATAAATTTTCTTTTAAGAATATTAAACCATTTACCTTTTGGTGCTTCATTAACACCTGTAATAAGTTCATTTGGTTTTTTTCTTAAAGAAATTAACGCCACAACTATAATTAACAAACTCATGCCAATAAATGGTATAAACACAGTAAAAAATAGAGCAAAAAAGTCAAAGGATACACTGGTTTTAGGCAGGGTTCAATAAGCAGAAAAAACATTTTGCAATAACAACTGACTTCTGAACCCTACTGCATAACCTAAAATACCACCAATTAATGATGTCACAATAGCAAATACAATTAATGATAGAGCGACTTCAATAGGTCTATATCCTTGCGCTAATAAAATACCAAACACTTTTGCTTTATTAGCAATATATCTTCTAATAACAAAGATAATAGCAATAGCAACCATAACAATAAATACTGTCATTAAAATTATAGTAGCTGATGAAATCGCTTGAATCATGCCTTCAATAGTAGATAATCTTAAAGCCCTTTCAGGATTAATAGGATCTATTTCATTATATAAGAACACTCTTTGTAATTTATTTGCATCGCTAATAGAACTGCTAACAATATTAGATATTGCTTCTTTAAGTTCTTTATTAGATAAATTTGAACCATTAGCTACTAATAGGTTTTTCTTTATGACATTACCTTGGTAGGCAGCTGCAATTCTTGAAAAACCATAATTATTAACATAAACAAGTGCTTGATTTTCAGTATTCACTTGTAGATTGTTTTCATCAATAACAGGATAAATATAATCAATTGTAGTATCTTCACCGATTATTAAGAATTTAATACCATTAACATCTAAAACATATTTGCTTTCAATAGTATTTAACATTGCTTCCATCTCAATGCTGTTTTGAGGAATTTTTCCATTATATATGGCCTTATTATTTTTAGCTAAATATGCATAATTAACTTTTACAAAATAACTATTAATATCGTTGAAAACGATATCTTTCATTTCCTTGGGCTCAACAATAGCATCCATGATATTGTTTATAAAACTGAATAAATTTAAACCAAAAATTGAAGCTTTTTTGTTTGGAGCAAATATTTTGTTATTTTTAGCACCGTCTAATACTAAAACATTTTCTTCATTAAAATCGATTGGTACTGATGATGTATCAATATCCCTTCACAAAATCTCAAAGTATTTTTCAAGATCACTGCCTCGTTGTCTAATAATTTCTTCTATATTACCAATTTTTTCCATTACTATATAAGCAAGGTTCCCGTTGTATCTGCTTAATTTTGTTTTTTCAACTGAAATAAATGACATAGTAACTTGTGGAAAGACAGCTCTTAGTACTGGATTAATAAGAACTCTAGATAACCCAAACAATTCCACTGGAAAATTAACTTGCATTTTGTATGTTATTCATTGGGCTGCTTCTTTTATATTTCAAAAATCTTTTGTAGATAAATAATCACTGAAAAATTTAGAAATAATAAAATGATAAATTCCATGAGGATATTTGTCTGATTTAGAATATTTAGCACTAGCACCAATTAAACCGAATAGTTCTATTAATTGGGCTTTTTGGTCAATTAAATATTTTTTAAATTTTGGATTATCGTTTGCTACTTTTTCTATTTCTTTATTAATAAATTTTGAGCCATCATAATCAAAGATATCAATTAATTCATAATGATGTAACGCTTTTGAAATCCCAAAACCTGTTTTCTCATAAAGCGGTAAATTTTCATCAGTAGCTAAAACATTAATTTTTTCTAAAATCTCGTCATCAATACTTACTTTTAAAAGGTCATTTAAAAACTTATTTGCCTCATTTTGTGTAACATCTTTATTATAAGAAAGAATATTAATCCATGGCAAATATAGATCAAAAGCCTGAGCCCCTAATGAATATTTGTTTTTAATATTTAAAGTCATAAAACTGGTTAACAACTTCTTAATAGCTAATCAAGTTGCGTCACCATTATTATCATGATATAAATCTGAAATTAAATCTGCACCTGTTTTGTTTTTTGATTCCAACAATCTTGAAGTTCCGCCAGTAGTTTGATAAATAAATTTTTGAATATCTAATAGTTTTTGAATTTCAAGTTGTCCTATTTGCGTTTTGCCTTTAACTAAATTGAATTTTATTAATGTTTTTTGAGTTGAAGAATTTAATTTCAAAATCTCAATAGTAGAGCTATTATTTTTATTCATTAATTCTTGAATATTTGCTAATGCATGTGATACTTCCTGCTCAATTTTATAATTAAAAAATTCAGTTCATTCAGAGGATTCTAACCCAGAAGTGAATAGGCTTAGAAAATCATAAAAACTTAATTTATCATCATCTTTATCAGGCAAAATAATTTTTCGTTTAATACCATTAATCTCTATTTCTTTTTCGACTGTTTTATCCGATAAATTAAACATCTTAACAAGATTATTTTTAAATTCGCGGCTAGTTCCAAGATTATAAAATAGTCCGTGTATAAGGGCCATCATTCCATCTTTTGGGCTGATTGTTTTTAACATTACTTTTTCTTTTAAAACTTTTTCACTGTTGCTTTCATAATCATAAAAAGATTTTTTGTATTCTAAGTATTCAACCTTCATATGGTTTTCTATGTACTGCGATAAAACTTTAAAGTCAATGTTATTAATAATACTAATTAAACCAGATTTAAATTCTTGATAATTGCCATCACTATTTATTTTTTTAAGAATAGGTTTTAATGAATCTCTCAAAAAAGGCAGGGTTTTAATTAATAACTTAGATAATACACTTTGATTATTATCTAAGTCTAATGTTTTAGACATATCAAGATTATTAATTAATATTTCTAACCCTTTTTTAAGCATTTTTTGGTCTATTGATTTAAATAGTCAATTAATAATTAACCCTGAGCTTAATTTGGTTGTATATTTTTCTCCATCTTTTTCTATAACTTTCTTTCATTGATTTTTATATCAATCATGTGATAGAGAACTAAACTTATTTAAATCAATACTTGTAACTATATTTTGAATAGCTAAAATAACTTTTTTAGGATCATATGATAAATTAACTAAATCATCAGCACTAAAATATTTGTTTAAATCAACATTAATAAATTGTTTTAAAAATTCATAAATATTTTGAACTTCATTAGCTAAATATTTTTTTTGCTCATTCAAATCAGCGCTATATTCACCTATTTTTGCTTTTATTCTTTCAAAAATACTTATTAAGATAGATTTGAGACCATCGTTTTCTTGATTATTGCTTAGTTCATAAACTAAATCAAAACCTATCTTAGGCAATATTTCATTGTTAATTTTTCCAGAAGTAAAAACATTGACAAAATTATTATCATTTAACACTTTTTTAAGTGCTTTGCTTATTTGAAACACACTTTCAAGTGAGATAAATTTATCTTTAACTAAATTTGAATTCAATAATTGATTTTCAATAGCATCAGCTAAATAGTCAACTTTACCTGAGACTAAAATATTGTTAAGTAAACCTGCTTTTGGTGATAAATATTGTAATGGGATATAGTAAATATTTGCTAATGATGGATCATTTTTTACTCAACCAATATTATTAGTTTTGATAAATTGAGTTGCTATTGTCAAGTTGTTTTTTATTAATCAGCTTGTCAATAAACCTTTATCGAAACCAGCAAAGTCCATTCCATCAGCATAAACTGTTTTTCAAATTAACTTTCCGTTTTCATTGACCAAAGACACTAATTTAAAGTTGTTTCCTCTAAATGTGATTCCTAAATTTAAAGTCTTATAGCTGTTTTTTAACTTTTCATTATCAATATATTTATTGTCGTTTGTAATTAAATATTTATTAAGCAAAATAATTTTTGAATCTTCATACTTTATGTCTTTTGTTTTAGGATTGAAGTCCATAACTTTACTAAATTCATATATTGGTTGAATATAATTTGGATTCGGAAATAAATTTCTTCCAATAGATTGTATTAGCAATGAAGCAATATATGGTGGTATTTGGTTTTGCTTATATATTGACTGATCATTTTGTGCTGTTGGTACTATAGCAGATGGTTTAAATTTCTCGTTATATAACTTACCTACATTTAATTTAACGCCGTCAACAGTATTGTTTTGATCTCCAATATTGATGAAATGAAAAATGTTTTGTTTTCCTGTTTCTGAATTAATACCATCAACAGTAATTGTTTTCCTTAAACCTAAATTTTGTTCGCCATTAACAATATTTTTAACTTTTGAAATAATAAGATTTTTAGTTACTTCATAAGCTTCTTGCTTTATGAAATTAAACATTTTATTTTTTATTTCGCGATCATTTAAAATGTTAATTTTTTCATCTTTTGTTAATGAGCTATCTAAAAAATGCTCAATATCAACTATTCTTAGTCAGTTGTCTTTATTGATTTTATATTCTTTTCCATTAGGGATATTTGTTCTATTTTCTTTATCAGATGTATATATAAATTGATCTAAATCATTAATATCTATCGGTGTATTAAATTTAGTACTTTTTTCTTTATATTTAACTAAATCAAATGGTTTAATGCGTGTTCTAGTTGATTTTTCTCAATTAGAAAACTCTAATAGCTCTTTTCATTTTTTATAAGCAGATGAATTTAATTGCTTAGCATCGTCTTCTAATTGGCTCATAAAAGTATGAAATGCGCCAGTTCATAATGATTTATATTGCCCAACAAATGTTGAGTGATAATTTCATCTTTCAAAAACTATTTGCTGACGTTTATTTGCTAATAAATTTTTATCAATAGCTATTTTTTGATTAGTTTTGAATTCAATAGTAATGCTGGGAAAAACTTCAACAGGTTGGCTGTAAAAATCACCTAATTTTCATGCTGCTTTTAAAGTTAAAAAGTCATTAATTATTTCAAAACTTCCATTAGGATAATCTATAAATTGACTAAGGTCAATTGATTTGTTTTTTTGTTTAAAAACAAAATCATTGTTGGGGACTTTTTCAAAACCAAAAGCCTTTAACCATTCACTTGGAGATATTGAAATACCAACGTTATTATTAACTCAAGACATACCAAGTTCATAATTATTAGTAATTTTCTTTTCAATTACATTTATAAATAATGGAACTGCTTGTAGTGCATAAATTGATTCAGGTTCTTTTTCATCAAGGCCTTTTTTAACTAACATCAAGTCCGATATTTTTAAAGGTTTTTCAAATGAAAGCATCGAATTAGCATCAAGTGAAACTTTCTTAGTTAATTCTTTAATCGCATCATTATCTTTTTTATAAATTTTAAAAAATGTTGGTTTATTTTTAATTGTAAAAAAAGCATTATTAGCATCTGATTCATTATTGCCTAGATTAAATTCAACATTTGCGTTTCTTTTATCTGTGTTATAAATTGTATATAAAGTTTCTAAATCTTCTCTTTTAATAAAATAATCTTTTGAATTAGCAATAATTTCATTGCCAGTATCTTTGTCTGTTAGATTGCTTAAATTTATATATTTATCATTTTGTAAATATAAAATATTTTCATTTATATCTGAATATTCGCCAGTAGCATTTTTTATGTAATACTCAATAGGTTTATAACTTCTTGAATTAGCATCCAAAACTTCGCCATTAACAAAATATCCTTGATTATACGATGTTCCCTGACTAGGCAAATTAAGATCTACTGAAATATCATGTTTTTTAGAAACATTTTTATAATTATTAAAACCCGAAACAATTGATGTTCTTAAAGTTGATAATAAAGTAAATATCATAGATGTAAGAAAAATAAGAATGCTTAAACCTATTACCATTACTTTATTTTTTGCTAAGGACTTAAAGACTTCTTTAAATAATCTTCACATTCTTAACCTCATTTACTAAATTAATGCGTTTATTATATAGTATAAATTGCTAATATATGCTAAAAGTTTTTAACCATAAGATTCATAACACCTAATATAAATATATGGTGAAAAATGGTATGTAAATAAAAAATAACATTTTCCTTATTTCACTATAAATAAGGTTTAAATGTCATTCGTTATTTTTAAACTCAGAAACTTTTAATTAAATCAAAAAGTATTATTGTTTTGACTTAGGATATAAATTTATTATGAAATAAATTTTTTAATAATGCTTTTTTAACTATTTATTATCTTCTAATAAATCATCAATAGTTACGTTTATTTTTGCTAATGGTTCATCCTTAGTTGCTGGTGGTAATTTTAAATTTTTAGCAATATATTCAATTTCTTCAGCAACAATTGTTTCTTTTTCAAGCAGAGCAGTTTTAATTAGTTCATGTAATTCTTTATTTTTCTTAATTATTTTTTGAGCTTGTTGTTCTGCTTCGGTAATAATTTTTCTAACTTCAAGATCAATTTCATGTGCTATTTGAGCTGAGAATTGAGCCGATTTTAGATAATCACGGCCTAAAAATGGCGAACCTTCTTCTGTTTCATATTGAATAGGGCCTAATGCAGACATACCTCATTCAGTAACCATTTTTCTAGCTATTTTTGTAGCTTTTTGTAAATCATCAGCTGCACCAGTTGAAATATTTTCTTTACCATAAATAATTTCTTCAGCAGCACGGCCACCCATAAAGCTAGTAATCATAGCAATAAGTTCTTTTTTGGTCATATTATATTTTTCTTCTTCTGGGGTCATTAAATTATAACCACCGGCTTGACCACGAGGAATAATTGTAATCTTTTGAACTTTGTTTGCTCCAGGTATTTTAATTCCCACAACTGCGTGTCCGGCCTCATGGTAAGCAACCATAGTAAGTTCTTCTTTTGTAATAACCCTATTTTTCTTAGCAGGTCCAGCCATAACTCTATCAATAGCTTCATCAATATCATTACGTTCAATAATTTCTGAATTTCTTCTAACTGCTAATAGGCTTGCTTCATTAATAACATTTTCAAGTTGAGCGCCAGAATAACCAGGAGTTCTTTTAGCAACTTGTTTAAGTTCAATCTCTGGTGAAATTCTTTTTCCTTTTGCATGTAATGAAAGAATTTCTTCTCTTTCTTTAACATCAGGAAGTCCAACTGTAATAGTTCTATCAAAACGTCCAGGACGAGTTAAAGCAGGGTCAAGCACATCAGTACGGTTTGTGGCTGCAAAGAATAACAACCCTGTGTTTTCTTTCATACCATCCATTTCAACAAGTAATTGATTTAATGTTTGCTCACGTTCATCGTGACCACCACCTATACCAGAACCACGAGTTCTACCAATTGCATCAAGTTCATCAATAAAAATAATGGCAGGTGAATTTTTACGCGCTTCATCAACAACTGTTCTAACTCTTTTAGCACCAAGTCCAACATACATCTCAACAAAATTAGAAGCTGAAATAAAGTAAAAAGGAACATTAGCTTCACCCGCTGTTGCTTTTGCTAAAAGTGTTTTACCTGTTCCCGGTGGCCCTCCTAATAAAATACCATGTGGCATTCTTGCACCAGCAATTTCGTATTTTTTAGGATTTTTAAGGTAGTCAACAATTTCCTGAATTTCTTCAATTGCTTCTTTGTTTCCGGCAACATCTTTAAATGTTTTATCGCTTTTAATTTTTTGCGCTGGGTTTTTTTCATCACCAATCGCACCCATCATATTCATGCTTCTTTTCATCATTGAACGATATAACCAGAAAAGAATTGCAAGTCATAAAATAGTAGGCAAAATAGATAATGCGAATTGTACTCATGGATTTGTTTTTACAGTAACTATACCAACAGTTGATAAGTTATCTAAAACATTGCCAATAGACGAATTGTGACTAAACAATTGTGACCATTCATATGATTCGGCGCCAATTTTAAAACCTAATTTTCCTGAATTTAGAATATTTCCATTAGTTACACCAAATATTGAAGTAGCATCACCTTTTGATAAAGATATGTTACGCACAATGCCTTTTCCATTTTCAAAAAACGTATAAGTTAATGTATCATGGAAAGAATCAACTGTAACTTTACTTAAATATGTATTGTCAGATATTGATTTCTTAGCAGCATTAATATCGTTTATAAAAAGCTGTATGTTTCCAACAACAGGTGTGGGTTTGAATTTGTTATACAAAATTATTGAAGCAAGTAAAATAATTATTGCACAGAGAATAATTCAAAATATAATCTTAGTTGTTTTCCTCTTTTTTTCTTCTTGCATAATTACCCCTAAATGTTTTTAAAAAATAATATTGTTTTAAATTTTAAATTAATTATTAATATTAAATATTAATTTTCCTTTTATTTTAACTAAATAAACATTTTTCATAAGCATATATTTGTTAGTCCTGTTATTACATAAAATAAAATCAATAATCGATTTAATTTTGTTTTTGGTTAGATTGACATTATTATATTTTTTATGAATAAGCATATAAATTAGGCTGATTTGGTTTTTATATTTCATAAACTCGCTTTGGTCAAATCTAGTTTTTTCTCACTTATTATATTCATCAATAACTTGACTTTCAGTTTTCTTTAATTCATTATTTTTTATTAAAATTTCGTCAATTTCTTTTTGTTTTTCAATATTTGATAGCTTATTTAGTTCGATTCTTATTTTATTTCTTGAATATATAGGCAATTCATTTGTATAATCAATAGCGTATTTAATATTCCTTTTATCTAATTCTGTAATAATTTCGTTTTTAAATAACTTTAAAACTAATGGCCGTTTTACAATCATTCCATAGACTATATTTTCTGGCTTAATGCCATAATAAAAAGGGCTTCTATTAGCATTTCTTTGCATCATAGCAGATTCAAGAAAGTCATCTTTTTGATGTGCTAAATAAAGGGCTTCACAATGAAATTCTTCATATATTTTTTTAAAGAAAATAAACCTTTTCTGTCTGGCTCAATTTTCAAAATTGCCTTTAAAACTGTCGTTTTTGTCAATTTCAAGGCCTTTAAAAGTAATATTTTTTTCTTTACAATAATCTCGAACTATCTCAAAATCAATAGAAGAGTTTTCTCTAAAATTATAATTAACTGTCGCTACAATAATATCTTTTCGATGGTTATATACTTCATCTAATAAGTACATAGAATCTGGACCACCACTAACACCTAATAAAATCATTAAATTTCTTTCTTTTTATTTTCAGTATTAAATTTGTTCATCACGTAAGCAACATCGTTATAAACTAACGAAAGCGCTGCCTCATATACTTTTTCTAATACTTCCTCTAAAATAAGTATTTCTTCTTTTTTAAAATTTGACAAAACAAAATCTTTTAAAATTGTTTTTTTGTTAAGAGTTCCAATGCCTATTCTAATCCTTTTAAAATCGTTGCTCTTAAATTTATTCATCAAACTTTGAATACCATTATGGCCAGCACTAGAACCACCAATTTTGATTGATGCTTGTCCTACTAAAAAATCTTTATCATCATATAAAACAATAATATCTGATGAATCTATTTTATAAAAATTAGCTAGTGCATAAACAAAATCACCAGAGTTATTCATATATGTTAATGGTTTAGCTAAAATAAAACCATCACTCACAGTAAAAATACCATCGAACTTTTCTTTTGAAAGGGTACCTATATTTAATCTCTCACATATTTTATCTATTGCTAAAAAACCAGCATTATGCCTTGTATACTTATACTTTTCCTCTGGATTTCCCAAACCAACAATTAGCTTCATGGTTTACTCTCCTGTTTAATTAGTGATTTTAATTTTGTGTAATATTTTACTTCTGAATTTGGTGAAAGTATTTTTTGAATATATAAATCTGCTGAGCCAAGTAATAAAAGTTCTTCTTTTGCTCGTGATACTGCTGTATACATGAATTTTTTATTAAACATATGATCAACTTTATTTTTTAATATACCGAAAATCACACATTTTGACTCTGAGCCTTGAAATTTATGAATAGTTATAGCATATGCTAATGATAAATTTTCTAATATTTCTGATTTAGAATACTTAATTTGTTTTTCACCATCAAAAGTAACGATAATATACGATGTATTAGCAGATTTTTCTATTTTGGTTATAAAACCTATTTCGCCATTGAAGACGTTTTTTTCATAATCATTAACCATTTGAATAACTTTATCACCTACATAATATGAAAGATTCGTAAAAATATCTAATTTCTCTTTATCTTTATTTTTCTTTAGGTTTCACTCTTGCAATCTTTTGTTTACTTCTTTAATTCCAGGCATACCTAATTCTAAATATGCTGGTAGTAAAATAATTACTTCGTCGATAGAATACTTTTTAACTTTTTCTTCATAAATAGAAACAATATTTTTTAAAAACTCATTTGGATTCTGTTCAATAAATTTAACCGATTCAGTATTTAATTTAGGTTTTCTATTTTCATTAATAGCCAAAAAATGATTGAAAATATCTTTTTTTTCTGTTCTATATACTTCTCTTAAAGTAGTAACAGGGAAACATTCGCTATTGATTATATCTTCTAATAAATTACCTTTTCCAATACAAGGAAGCTGATCTCTATCACCAACTATTACAATTTTTTCTAACTTGTTACAAATTTTTAATATGTTATAAAAGAGTTGCAGATTAACCATTGAAAACTCGTCTATTATAATAACTTTGATTGGATTGTGTGTCTCAAAAGCTTCGATTAAATTTTCATCATCTTCAGATGCTGATAGTCTCAGGAAACTATGAATTGTTTTTGCTTCTAAGCCTGTTTTATAGGTTAATATAGTTGCTGCTCTACCAGTAGGTGTTAATATTGCTATATCTTTATTTTTGTATTTTTTATTGCTTAATAAAGTTTTTATAATATGAGAAATTAAGTAACTTTTGCCTGTCCCTGGATAGCCAGTGATTATTGAAACAGGGTTTTCAAGGGCAATATTATAAGCAACATTTTGTTCTCTTGCTAATTCGTTAGAAATCGTTTTAGCATATTCAAATGACTTGCCTAATTCCTTAATTTTTTCAAGCCTTTTAGCAATAAAAAATTCTTGTTCATAAACTTCTGACAACATCAATCTATTAAATTCATTGTCTATAATAATTTCACGTCGTTGAATCATTGCTTCTATTGTGTTAAGAATATCATCAGTTGAAATTGACGCATTAGAAAATATAAGTTCTAGTAGTTGAGTCACATAAACTTTTTCAAACATAGTGCAGTTTTCATTATTACTATATCTATATTGCTCATACCAACTTCATAGTTTTTTATATAAAGCTATATCATCTTTAAAAAAAGAAGTAATGTCGCTAAATGATGAACGAAATATTTTATATATGAAGGCTCTTATTCTTTTATGTGGCTCTAAATTAGGATTAACATTTAGAGCAAATTTATCAACTAATTTTAAATCAATTCAGTTATCAATATATAACTCATATGGATCATTGCCCTTCGAATATCGCATTACAAAATTTTGATTTTCAAATTTCTTTTTTAATTTAGATTGTAATATTGTAAGACCATGTTTAACAAAAAATTCGTAATCATTATCATTATACTCTTGCAAATATCTAACTAAGGAATCATAAACCTTAGGTTTAAGTGCTTTCTCAACTAATTTAGGATTTTCAATTATTTTTTTCATTTCGCCATCTGGAACATTATTTTTAATAATTTCTAATCCTTTTGGCCCTAAACCATCTACATTTGCTAAAAGCATTCTCTCAATATCAATATTATTATGCGGTTGATATAACTTAAAATTTATTAAATCATAAGAAGCGTTTGAATATTTTGATTTTTGTAAGTCTCTACGTTTTAGCTCCACTTCATAAAAGTGTGATGTCTTTATTCCTTGCTGATTTGTATAAATGAAATATTGAGTCCTATCGCTTGCTGATTCAAAAACCCAAAGTGTTTTTTTTCAATCAACACTTGGACCGCCTCATTTAATAATTAAAAAACGACCTTTGACAATAATATTTGAGTTTTCTTTATTTTTTGCTTCTATAATCATATTTTTAATTATATTAAAACATTAATTTTTTATAGGGAAACCTTTGAAAGTATAAAAATGTTAATAAATGTTTATTTTTTGTGGATAACCTGTGGATAAATCATAAATAATATGTGGATAAGATACTTTTTTATGGTTTTTTAATTAAATATTAATAATAAAAATTTAATATATTAATACTATGGATAAAAAAATTGCCAACGAAAATACATTAGAACCATTTACAGAAACATTTTTAGACATTTTGCGTCGCGAACTAGGCGATCAAATGCTTTTTAAAAATTTCTTTTCAAATTTTATAATTCGTGATATTAGCAAAACAGGACATATCACTATTGGCACAACTAATATATCTGCTAATTCACAACTTGTTGTTAGAGCATATGAAAGTAGTATTCTAAAATCGCTAGAAGAAACATTTGAAAGAGAATGCACTTTTAGTTTTGTTTTGCTTGATTCTGCTATTAAAAAGAAGGCTAAACAGCAAAAGAAAGATTTCCCAATTGAGGAGATGAAATTAGCTAATCAAGATATCAACAAAGACCAAACTTTTGAAAATTACGTGCCTGGTGAATTTAACAAAGAAGCAATTAAAATTGCTAAATATATTATTGATGGTGGTAAAGACTTCACTCCAATATTTATCTATGGTAAATCTGGTATTGGTAAAACCCACCTGTTGCATGCTATTTTTAATGAATTAACTTCTACTGATAAAGTGGTTAAATATATAAACGCTAATTCCTTTGCTCGTGATATTTCTTATTATTTGCAAGAAAATGATCAAAGAAAAATTAAACAAATTAGAAATCTTTTTGATGAAGCAGATATAGTTATGTTTGATGACTTCCAAAGCTATGGTATAGGTAATAAAAAAGCAACTATTGACCTTATATTCAATATCTTAGATTATAGATGTAATCAAAGAAAAATGACTATTATTTGTTCTGACCGCCCTATTTATTCACTTCAAAACTCATTTGATTCTCGTTTAATTAGTCGTCTTTCTATGGGCTTGCAATTAGCAATAGATGACCCACAAAAAAAAGATCTATTGAAAATTTTAGATTATATGATTGCATTTAATAAAATGTCTCCTGAATTATGAGATAACGAAGCAAAGACGTTTATTGTCCAATATTATGCTTCTAGCATAAGAAGCTTAATAGGCGCTATTAACAGATTGCGATTTTATAAAACAGAAATACATAAAACGAATTCTAGGTATACTTTAACAATTGTTAATTCTATATTAAAAGACATTCAGCAGGTTAAAGAAAAAATAACGCCTGATATTATTATTGATTATGTTGCTAAATACTACAAAATTACAAGATCTGAACTATTAGGAAAAAGTAGACGAAAAGATGTTGTTTTAGCTCGGCATATTGCCATTTGAATAACTAAAAAGCAACTTGATTTATCACTAGAACAAATTGGAAAACTGTTTGGCAATAGAGATCATTCTACAATAATTAATGCTGTTAAAAAAATTGATAAAGAATCAGAAAGCCCTGATAAATCTTTTAAAAGAACAATTTCTGAGATAAGCAACAATATATTTAAACTATAATTATTAACATCACAAATATTGTTTATTAACAATTTACAAAAAACTAAAAAACGTTGTTTTATAGTCAAATAATGAAAAAATAAATATCTTTTCCACATATTAACAAAACATATTTATTTTATTAAGGAGAATTCATGAAAATAATTATTAATAAAAAACTTTTAGATGAAACATTAGAAATAGTTTCTAAATTTACTGATCCTATTAGCTCTTTATATGGAATGAGATGTATAAAAATAATAGCAAATAATCAATATGTTGTTTTTCAAGCCTCTAATGAAATAACCAACATAATTAAAAAAATTAAAGTCGATGATAAAAATATTATTGTTGAGGAATCAGGCGAAATTGTTGTTCAATGTTCATTTTTAAAAAATATTGTTAAAAAATTAAATGGAATAATTGAGTTATCAACTATTTATAATAAAATGGAAATCAAAGAACAAGATTCTAAATATACATTAACATTAAATGATTTAAATAGTTTTCCTAATATTGATGAAAATATAAATATTAAAAAATTCGAAATAAACACTGAAGAATTTAAAAAAGCAATTAAAAATGTTGCTTTTGCTGCTAGCACCGGTGCCAGTTTAATATACAAATGTATTAATTTTAAAAGTTCTGGAAATAAACTTAATTTAGCAGCAACAGACGTTTATCGTTTAGCACATTATTCAATTAAAACAAATGCTATTTTAAATGATTTTGAATTTAGTGTCAATGCTAAAGATGTAAAAGAAATGGTTCCTGTTGATGCTCCTAAAAAAATAACATTATTTTATAATTCAATTAAATTTGGTGTTGAATATGATAATACTATTATTACAGCAAGAATAACTGATTTACCTTATCATGATGTTGAACAATTATTCAATCAAGTATTAACTGATTTTAAATATAAAATAACAATTCAAAAAAATGAATTAAATTCATTATTAAACAAAATTTGAATAAATCCTTCTGTTGAAAAACAAAATAGAATTGAATTAAAAACTATTAAAAATGAATTAAGTATTTTTAGTCGATTAGAAGAATATGGAGATTCTATTGTTAAAACCAATAATTTTCAAATCGAAGGCGGAAATATTATTTTTGATATAAATTATAATTTCTTAAAAGATGCTATTGCTATAACGGAAGGCGAAATTTATATTATCATAGATGAAAAAATTCAAAAAATTATGATAATTTCAAAAGATAACCCTAATTCAAAACAAATTGTTACACCATTAAGAAGATAATATGAGCTATAAAATTTATATTAAAGAAAATTTTATTACTATCGGAAAATTAATTAAAAAAACAGGTTTTACTCAAACAGGCGGAGCATCAAAATATTTTTTAAAAAATAACAAAATTTTAATTAATAATCAAATTCCGCAAGGAAGAAACACAAAAGTTTTTAATGGTGATATTGTTTGGATTAATGATAATGTTTTTATGATTCAAACCAAAGAAAATTAAAAACGTATTTTATTATTTTGTATTATAATAAGAAGGCTATTTTTTAAAATAGTTTTGGAGGGGTAGCGAAGCGGCCAAACGCGGGTGGCTGTAACCCACTTCCTCACGGTTCGGGGGTTCGAATCCCTCCCCCTCCACCATAATTGCCCCATAGCCAAGCGGTAAGGCAACGGGTTTTGGTTCCGTCACGCGTTAGTTCGAATCTAACTGGGGCAGCCAAATGCTCTTTTAAGTAAGAGCTTTTTTTTATTTTAAAAATTTCATCAAAGCATAAATTTATATGCATTTTAATCTTATGTATAATTAAATCATTATGAAAAAAAATCGTTTATATGAAGATACTGATCAAAATCAATATTTTGAAGAATCATCTTACCAAGAGCAAAAATTAAATAAATCAAAATATAAAAATGCTTTATTAGGAGCATCATTAGGATGATTTTGTTATGCTCTTTTTATAGCCTTAATCTCATCAATCACAGCAATTTATTTTTATGAATCTTTTATATTTCTTTTAAATAAATTTATTCTTTTATTTCTTATACCTATGATAGTTATAGGAATTGTTGAATTATTCTGAGGCCCTAAAATAAACTTTTGAGTTCAAATTATTTTGATTACTGTTTTAATGATATGTATAGGTATATTAGTATTATCCTTCGCTTTAATTGAATTAATAAAATTGCTATCTGCTTCAACAATTAATGATGAATCTGGTTATCTATTAATTGTTAAAACAATGGCTGTTATATTAGCACCAACTTTTTTGTTAGCAGTTTTATCAATTTTTATTTATTTTAATTTATTTAAACAAAAAATACTTTGAGCATTTTTGACAGCTTTTTTATTATCTTTATTAGCAATATTTTTAGCAAGTTTTTTTATTTGAAATTCTATTTTAGCAGGAATTTATTCTGCTCTTAGTTTAGCCCTTGTGTCTTTATATTTAGCTATTGATTGATTTGTTATTATTAAAACGAATGAAGCATATTCAAAATTAACACAACATAATAAATCAACTGATAAATTTTTTCGTCAAACAACAATTTATTTTGGCTTTAAATTAGCATATGATTACATTTTAGTTTTAATTTATCTTATTAGATTATTAAAATATATTTCATGAGCTAAAAATTAAACTTGATATTTAATAATTAAGGAGAATTATGTCAATTCATATAAGCGCTAAAAAAGAAGATATAGCAAGAGTTGTTATTTTATCAGGAGACCCACAAAGAGTTAGATTTATGGCTTTTAAGTATCTCGAAAATGTCAAAGAAGTAAGCAATATCAGAAATCAAGTTTTTTACACAGGAATGTATAAAAATAAAAAAATAACATTTGGCTCTTATGGAATGGGATCACATGCTATTGGCATTTACGCCCATGAATTATATGTTGAATACGGTGTGGATGTTATTATTAAATGTGGTTCAGCTAGTTCATATCGTGCTGATTGAGATGTATTAGACACAGTTATTATTGAAAGAGCTTATAGTGATAATTTAGCGATTTCTAGATTAATAAACGGTGAGTTATCACACATTTATTATCCAAACAAGCAAACTGTCGAACAGTTAAAAAAATCAGCAAATAAACTAGGTATTAAGTTTCATTTAGCAAGCATTCATTCTTCTGATGTTTTTTATGGAAACAGAAGTATAAAAGATACAATTGATGAAACAAATTGTGATGTTGTTGATGCTGAAAGTTTTACTCTTTTTGCAATAGCAAAAAAACAAGACAAAAAAGCTGCTTCTATTTTACAAATAAGCGATAATTTGCCTAAAATGGAATACAGTGATTCATTAACTAGACAGCAAAAATTCACAAATATATTCGAGATTGTGCTTGATGCGAGCCTATCTCATAAAATTTTTTAATGTTTTTACTCTTTTAGGAAAAATAAAAAAAATCATAAAAAAAAATAATTTTTTTCAACGAAAACAAAATATGTAAAATAAAAAGTGATTAGCAAAAATCATTTTTTTATTTTTTATTTTTGAACGAAAGAGGTAACTTATGATAATTGGAATTAGCGGGATGATTAGTAGTGGTAAAAGTACATTAACTAACAAATTACATAATCATTTTAAGAGTTCATTGATGCTTAAAGAATATGAAGAAGACAGTGAAGTTTTTAATACATTTTTAAAATGATTATATGAGAAACAACCTAATTTAACTATTGGTTTTCAATCATATGTGGTTGAAAATCACACAACTAAAATAAATGAATTAATAGCAGAATTTAATAAATTAGGCAAAGATTGAGAAAAAGACCATATTTTTCTTGATCGCTTTAGTATTGAGCATTACATCTTTGCGAATGTAAATCTAAGACCAAAAGGTAAGAATTATCTTGATGGCTATGATGCTCTATTTACTCATTTAATAACCAAAGATGAGACACCAGATTTAGCTATTTATTTAGACATGACTTGAGAAACTTTTTTAAAGAGAATTTTTGAAAGAGGTAGACAAGTTGAAATAGACAATTTCTATCAAAATGAAGAGTATTTTAAAACACTTTATAATCTATATAAAGATTTATTTATCAAACAAGCAAAAAAATTTAATCTTCAATATGAAGTTATAAAAACTGATGATTTAACAGAAGATCAAGTATTTGAAAAAGCACTAGAATTAATTAGTAATCATCATAAAACTTTTAAAAGAGGCAAATAATGATTATTGGTATAAGTGGAATGATAGGCAGCGGGAAAAGTACCTTAACAAAAAATTTATACAAACATTATAAAAACTCCTTATTTATAGAAGAATTTGACGAAGAAGATCCTATTTTTAATACATTTTTAAAATGATGCTATAAAAACGAACCTAATACTGACATAGCATTTCAATCTTTTATTGTTGAATCCTTAACTGATACTTTTAAAAAGAAAGTAAATGCTTTTTCACAAGAAAACAGCCCAGCACAAAGCCATATTTTTTTAGATAGATTTATTTTAGAACATTATATTTTTGCTGCTGCTACATTAAAGAAAAAAGAAAAGAAATATTTTGAAGCTTTTGATAAATTATTCCATTATATTTATGATAAAAGTTGTAATCCTGACTTTGCTATTTTTATAGATATAGATTGATCAACTTTTAAAGATAGAATTTTTAAAAGAGGCAGGCAAGTTGAAATAGACAATTTTTATCAAAATGAGGAATATTTTAAAGATTTACATGCTATGTATTTACCTTACTTTAAAAAGATACTAACAAAATATAATATTCCTTATTACATCATTGATTCAAAAAATAAAAATGATAAAGAAGTTCTTGATGCTGCTATTAATATAATTAATAATTATTCGTTATCTAATAAATAAAAGTTTAAAGCCTGAAATTTCTTTTTCATGGCTTTTTAATTTAATATAATTTTTTTAATCAAAAGAGAGGAATTATGAAAAAAATCAAATTTTTAACACCACTTGCTTCTATACTCCCATTATCAATTGTTTCAGTTAGTTGCAATAATGAAGAAAAAAAAGAAGCTCAAAAGTTTTTTGAAGTTGAAAAAAATAAAGAATCTATCAATCTTAAAATTGATGCTAGCATAAATGAAAACAAAAAACTAGAAAAAGTATTCACACCAGAAATAAGAAAAGATATTGATAAGTTAATAGAAGATGTCGCAACACATCTATATGGTTTATTAAAAGAATTTGACATTAAAGATGAATTTAAAGATATTTTTAATTGAATAACCGAAACTATTGATATTAGCAATAAACAAGGTGTTGATAAATTAATATCGATGTTTAAGTCCGCTGACTTTTTAGTAAAAATTCATGAAAAAGTAAATCCTTTAATATCTAAAATCTTAAACGATAAACAAGTGGTTAAGATCTTAGAAAAATATAACATAAACACAAAAGATTCTCTTGCTATACTTGTATCATTAACCACGAAAGCTATGAGTATTTTTCAAGGACTTGAAATAAACGATGAGAAGTCAAAAGAACTATTCAAGATTTTTGGTATTGATTTATTAAAAATGCCAGAATTTAACTTTTCAACTAAAAAAGAAATTATTGATTTTGTTAAAAAAATCATCAACAATGTTGACAGCAAATCTATATCTGCCTTCTTTAATAAATTATTAGAAGACTCAAAAGCAATAAAAGAAGATAAAGATCTTATAATTGAATTATTATCTAATATTACAACTAGAATTATTAAACATATTAAACCTGTTGCGACATTATGTACTAATCTTTTAGAAAAATTAAATTGAGACGAATTATTAAAAGTTAACATATAAATAATTTCTTTGTCTAAAAAATATAAGCTCTCAGTATTTATCTGAGAGCCTTATTTTTAATATTCTACTATTTCATAATATTACCCCCTTCTTCATTAGCATTTAATAAAGTTAATGCTTATAAATGAAATTTTTTCAACAAAATATGTAATTTTTGTGTGAATTTTCAATCAAATTGAGCCACTTATTCAAATTATAAACCAACCTAAAAAACCGAAAATTTACCTATCAATTTTAGGTTTTTAGGTTGGTTTTCTTATTCTTTGTGTTGTTTAATAAAAACAAAATATGCTTTAACTAATGTTAAAACATTTTTAATTACATATTTTTGCGCTTAGGCTAAGCATTAGCTTATTTATTATGTGTTAAGAAAAATAAACATTTTGATTTCAATTTAAAAATGAATCAAAGAATCTAAAAATCAATTATTTGTGATAAAT
>NZ_JNJV01000010.1 GCF_000702785.1 Mycoplasmopsis primatum ATCC 25948
ATGTGGAATAGATGGTTCATCACTATTTTCTATATCTAAATTGTTCTTTAAATCATCAAATTTTTTAGTACTGTAAAAACCAGTTAAAACAAAATTTTTATGATAATTTAAATTATTTTTTTCATCAATTAATGTGATATCTACATTTAAAATACCATTAGCATCATCTACTAATAATTTTTTGATTATTTTTAGATTTGGATTGTTTTTAAGCAATAATGATTCACTTTTTAATTTAATATTGTTAATTTCATATTTACTTGGTAATAAATGCGGAATAGATGGTTCATCACTATTTTCTATATCTAAATTGTTCTTTAAATCATCAAACTTTTTAGTGCTGTAAAAACCAGTTAAAACAAAATTTTTATGATAATTTAAATTATTTTTTTCATCAATTAATGTTATATCTACATTTAAAATACCATTAGTATCATCTGCCAATAATTTTTTGATTATTTTTAGATTTGGATTGTTTTTTAATAATAACAATTCATTTTTTAATTTGATATCACTATCACTATATTTGCTTGGTAATAAATGCGGAAACTCTGGAATATTTATATTTTTCTCACTAATTAATTCCTGCAACTTGTATAACGAATAAAAGTTTTTTAAAGATAGATTAGCCTTTGGCGACACCTTTTTATTTTTATAATTTAGATTGAATGTAATGTTCTTAATTCCATTTCAATCATCATTTTGACTATGCGATACAGGATCAAAAGTTATTTCAATATCATTATATTTATTTTGAAAATTCGATCCTTTTTTTATTTTTATACTTTTAGTATCACAACTAGAAGGCAATAAAAATTCATTACTATTTTTAGGTAATTCTAAATCTTCCTCTTTTATATCTGATATTATTTTATTTCATGATCAAAGTCCATCAACGGGTCCTAAATCTATGTTATGTTTTGCATTATAAATTGAATAACCAGATGGAATTTTACTTCTTAAACTAATTGATAGGGATAAGGTACCATTAACATCATCAATTGAATCACTATTAATAGTTGCTTCAAATAAAATATTAGGGATTTTACGTGAAGCTATATTATCAGAGTTAAATTTTATTACATTAACATCAGATGGAAATTTATCTTTAACACTGCTTAAGTCTATGAATTCCTTAATATTATTTTTTGATTGTTCTAACATATGCTTGAAAAGCACAGCCAATTCTTCATCGGTTCATGGTTTTGTGGAATCTCTTAAACCATTTAATTTTTTAACAGCAGGACCAATTTTTTCGCCATTTTGAAAGAATGATACATCTAACTTGATTGTATCTGTATCAATTGCTTCTACTTTTTCTATGTTGAGATCATGTTTTTTAGGATTAATGATTTCTACGTAATTCTTTATGGATTGCGGATCTTTTTTGAATTCTTCGGCTATTTCTTTATTTGTAGTTATATATGGATTAATTAATTTAAATTCAATATCTTTTAGATAATTATTCGCCCCCCCCCGCAACTAACGCTTGCTAGTGGTGCTGTTGTTGTAATTAAAACAGCAGGGAGTGCAAAAATCAATGATTTTTTCAATCTCTTTTTTTGCATTGTTTACTCCTTAAATTAAAAATTTAATGATTAAATTATAGAATATATTCAGTTAACTCATACATATATGAAATAATACGGAGTTTTCTTATGCTTTTTTACCTCAAAAATAAAATAATATTTCTATCGCATATCTAAATTTTTGATATTATAAAAATAATATTTTTGATAACTAGGAATCGCATAATAATTTAATTGTATTTTAAGATAGATGATTTTTTTCATTCTTAGTATTTTGTTTATATATTTATTGGAGGAAATATGGCAGCAACAAGATTAATTCCTATTGGTGGTGTTCAAGAAATAGGTAAGTCAACATTAATTGTGGAACATGAAAATCACATTGTAATTATTGATGCAGGAATTAAATTTGCAGACACAGCCACCACAGGTATAAAAGGGATAATCCCAGATTATAAATATCTTGAAGCTAAAAAAAATAATATCGAGGGGTTATTTATAACACACGGGCATGAAGATCATATTGGTGGTGTTGTTTATCTTGTAAAACACGTACATCTTAAAAAAATATTTGCTCCAAGAATTGCTATTCAATATTTAAAACTAAAATTTGAAGAACATAAAATTACACATAAAATTGAATTTATTGAAATGGAAAAATCAGCAATTTATGAATTTGCTGACGGCTTAATTAAAGTTGATTTTTGATCAGCACAGCACTCAATTCCTGATGCATTTGGAATTAGGGTTAGAACACCAAATGGTGCTTTAATGTGTACAGGTGACTTCAGATTTGATTACAACCCAATAGGGGAAGCATACACTGACTTTGCTAAATTAGATCAAATTGGCAAGGAAGGATTAACGGTTTTACTTTCAGATTCCACTAATGCTATGCGTCCTTTCCATTCTCCTAGCGAAAACGATATTTTGATTGATATTGAAAAACATATGCGTTCTGCTACAAGAAAAACAATTGTTACTGCTTTTGCTTCTAATTTAACTCGTGTTAAAGCAATCATTGATCTAGCTGTTAGATTAAAGAAAAAGATTGCATGCTTTGGGCGTTCAATGGTGCAAGGCGTTAAAATTGGACGTAAATTAGGTTATATAAAAGCCCCTACAAACGTTTTTGTTGAAAAGAAAGATATTTCAAGTGTTCCTGCTAATGAATTAGTGGTTTTAACAACTGGAAGTCAGGGTGAGCAATTGGCAGCATTATCAAGAATGAGTCATGGAAAGCATGCTACTGTAAAAATTGAAAAAGGCGATATGGTTATTTTTTCATCTAATCCTATTCCAGGTAATAGAATGGTGGTTGAATTACTTGTTAATAGACTTGCCAAATTAGGTGCTATTATTAAAGAAAACGGGCCAGATGGATACTTGCATACTTCTGGTCATGCATATAAACATGAACACGATAAAATTTTTCAATTGACTAAACCAAAATACTTTTTGCCATATCATGGCGAATATAGAATGTGTACAACTCATGGTGAGAGTGCTGTAAGAAATGGAGTTGATCCTAAAAATGTCTATATACCAGAAATGGGTCAAGTCTTTAATATGATTGATAATCAAATTATTCCTACAAATGAAAAAATTGACTTTGGGCCAGTATATATCGACGGTATTTCAACACTCACAGTTTCGGGTGCTACATTAAAAGAAAGAAATTTTTTAGCTAATAGTGGTTTTGTTAATATCATTATGGTAATAAACAAAGAAAAAAATGAAATTGTTGGGCGTCCTAATTTAATAAGTCGTGGAAGTTTCTTTGTTAAAACATCATTACCACTTGTAGAAGAAGCTAAAAGAATTGCTCATGGCGCAGTTTTATACCACATCAAAAACAATCAAAATTGAAATGTTATGGAATTAAAACAACTAGTTTCTGATCGCTTAGAAGCACTGTTTTATAAGGAAAAACGGAGAAGACCTATAATCGTTCCTACCTTTTTATTTGACAATGAAGAAAACGAATCTGGCTTTGAAAAAGCTATCCTTAAATTTGAAGTTAAGGAAAATAAAAAGAAATCATCAGCAACTAAAATTCTTGATGAACTTAAATCTGATGTTTTAGATAATGCTGACTCAGCACAAGACATTATAGAAGATTTGCGCGATGAAGTTGAAGATGAATAATCAAGAAAACTTGATTATTTTTATTTATAAAAATATACAATCATTAATAGACATGAACATTAATATATTGAATGAGGAATAATGAATAAAGATAAAAACATTACTGAATCAAAATACATTAAATCATATTATGTACAAAAATATTTTATTTGGCACTCGGATGACGAATTTAATGAGAAATATATTATGCCTTTAAATGAAGCCGGCGATCTAATTTCACTAAATGATGATGAAGATATAGATGATAATGATATCGAAGAATTAAGAGCAGAGAAAATATGAGAGAGTTTATTCTCTCAATATTTTGACTCTAACAATCAAACAGTTGAAAGCACTCCTAAAATTTTGCTTGATGTTCAAAAAGACTTACATGAATTTGCAACTACTGAACTATTTAAAGGAAAAAAAATTAAAATTATTTCACCAAATGGAACTATTGAATCAAGAATTCAAGATACGTTATTATCAATACGTGATGAAAACATTGATGTTATTTTAAATGGCTATTATGGTTATGAAGACGATGGTTTTATGATATATTCAAATATTTATGCTTATGATAAAAGCACACAATCTATTTATTTATATAAACCCACAACAGGTGCAACCAACAAAATGCTTTTTGCATTAAATTTTGCATTTGAAATTCTTAACAAACTTAAAATTAAAAATATAGAAAATGCTTATGTTATTATTATTCAATCCTTACCACCATTAATAAGATGCAAATCAAAATTTGTGATTACAGAATCATGTTTAATGGGTAAAAATAAAAAATCTTATTCTAGAAATGATTGAATTGATCGTAGTGAAAAACTCCCCAAAAATAATACTTGGTTTAGCAGCCGAAGAACCTACGCAGCTTATCTTAATCAAGGCTGAGTTTATGTTAAAAATGAACTTCCATTAATTAAAAAAAATAAAAAAGAAACTTCATTTGTTGGTCCTTTTAGGTATATAGATTTAATTAAAATGAAATCAGGACTTAAAGAAGCTAAATTATCAATAAATAAAAAAACTGATGAACCATATTTTAGTTTTCCAATTGGCAAATCAATACTAAATGATGATTTAAAATTTGATGATTTTGATGAAAAAATAGAATATGTAAAAGACGCATATAATACTTCATCTCCTGATTTTTCATTTGAAAATACAAATGACACTAATGCATTTAAACATGACTACAGGAAATCATTTAATTCAAACAAAATTTTATTAAACGACTATTTAAAAGCCAAATTAGGAAAAAAATATTTATTTAGTAGGCAATGTTTTAATGATATGAATTCTAATATTATGGTAAAAAACGGCACTATTAATTCAATAAATAATTTCATTGAGAAAGTAGAAATAGCCCATAAACTACCTAGTTTTATTAGTTCTATTGCTATCGAGGAATATTTAAGCGATTTACATATTAGGGATAAAAAAATAGTCTGATATGACTATGAATCATTTATGAGCATTGTTCCTGTATTTGATGATTTATCACCTTATACACAAGTGGTCAATCAGATTTCTATTATTGAAACAATAAATGGCAAAGTGATTGAAGAAACACAAGAAGATCTAGTATATGATCCTAAAAATATTAATATTTTTAATCTTATTGAAATGATTAAAAATCTCTATGAACGTCAAGGCTATAGATACATAGTTTTTAATAAAAGTTTTGAAAATTCAAGAAATATTGAAATAGCAGAATATGCTGAAAGTCATGCTCAAAATACTGAATTTGTTACTGCTTTGAAAAATCAGTTTAATCTTAGCCCAAAAGATATTTCAACATATGTCAAATACATCAATAATCACACATTAGATCTAAATGAATTATTTAAAGCTATATCATCCAATAGTCCAATGAGTGTTTTGTCAAGCACACTGATAAATTTAAATGAAAATGAATTAGATAAATTTGTGCCTAATGAATATAAGACAATGCTTTCATTCAGCAGAAAAAACTATATTGTTGAAAACTTTTCACAAGAAAATGCTGAAGCAGATGAATTAGAACGAAAATATAATTATTTATTCAAAATTAATGGAATAGAAAATGAAACTATTCCGGCTTTGCAAAATATAAGTGAAAATGAGCACAAAGCGCTTTGCTCACTTCTTAAATATAATATTTATATCAAAGACTTGAAGGGTTTTAGTTCCATTAAAAAAATTGAAAAATACATCACCAGCAAGCACTTAAAACTCGAATATATGATTACTCCTTATAGTGATCTCAAGGAGGTTCATAATGGGGGTGAAGCAATGGATAAAGCAATCAAAAGACATATAGGACTAATAGGCGATAGAGCATGAAAAGAAACTGAACAAAATTTGAAAAAATATTGTCATAACGACGTATTAGCCATGATTATGACATTTAATTTTGTTGAAAAAATAACATCTGATATCTTCCCTGAAATTAATCATCTTAGATATACTTTTGATGAAAGTTATAAATACTTTTTGAACAAAAAAGACTGAAAAATAGAGATAAAAGAAAAATAGCAAACAAAAAATGCCTGTTGGCATTTTTTATTTTTTTAGCTTATTAAGCTGTTTAAGAACTAAATCATTGGCTTTAATTGGATTAACCTTACCATTAGATAGCTTCATAACAGTTCCTAAGACAAATTTAATAACTTTTTCGGGTCTACTATTATATTCATTGGTAATAGTTTGATTATTATTAATAGCATCATTAATTCAATTTAGAATAATATTTTCGTCACTTATTTGCTCCAAATTATGTTCTTTTATCAATGAATTAATATCACCATCAAAATTTATTAATAAAGGAATAAGTGTTTTAAAAGATTTACCTGAAATCGTTCCGTTATCTAATAATGCTAATGCCTGTTCAAGATTCAAATTAGAAATATTAAGCATAGAAGGATGAATATTTTTGCTATTAGCTAATGAAACAATTTCAGCAAAAAATAACTTACTTAATTTATTTCTATCATCATATTTTATTGAATCAAAATACTTAGCTAAATCAAGATCATTTATTAAACTTTTAACATATATATCCTGAATATTTTCTCTAATATATCTGCTTTCTTTTTCTCAGGGCAATTCATTAAGCTTTATGCCATTAATGAAATTGTCGCTTAACTTAATAAAAGGGATGTTTGTTTCAGGAAAATATTTATAATCTACCGTTCCAGTTTTAGTTCTCATAACAATTGTACTTTGTGTAGCTTCATCATATCTTTTAGTTTGTTGCAATATTTCTTCATGATTGAAAATTTTGTGCTCTTGCAATTTAATTTCATATTCAATAGCATTTTTAATAGCTCTAAAACTATTCATATTTTTTATTTCCACTTTTGTGCCAAAACCTTTGAAACCTTTTGGTCTTAATGAAATATTAACATCAGCTCTTAGCGATCCTTGCTCCATTTTAGCATTAGATATATCAAGTGATAATGCTATTTTTCTAATCATATCCACATAAGCAACTGCTTCATCAGCACTAGAAATAACAGGGTTAGAAACTATTTCAATTAAAGGTACACCTGCTCTATTATAGTCAAGTTCAGTATATTCACTATGATGTTGTCTAGCCGTGTCTTCTTCAAGGTGTATGCGTTCAATAGTAATTTTTTTCTTGCCATTAGGTGTATCTATTTCAAGATATCCATTTGAACCAATTGGTCTATAAAACTGTGTTATTTGAAAATTTTTAGGTATATCGGTATAGAAATAATTCTTTCTATCAAAGTGCAATTCCCTATCAACATACATATTTAAAGCTTTAGCCAATTTAACGCCAAAAATAACAGCTTCTTTATTTACTAATGGTAGTGTTCCAGGGTATCCCAAATCAATTTGATTAGCTTTTGTGTTAGGTTCAGCATCAAAGTCAATTTTAGAAGGCGAAAACATTTTAGTTTTAGTTTTTAGTTCAAGGTGAATTTCAATTCCAATTACAACTTCAAAATTATTCATTTTCACCTCCTAATAATTTTTCAAATCAAAGGCTATAAGACAATAAGTTTTCGTCGCTATATAATCTTGAATCAATTGCTAAATTAACAAATAAATTATCTTTTTTGATTCATGGAATAGTAATTGATGGATTCCCCGCTAAATTCGCACCAGTCAAAATATAATCCATATAACCATATGACTTGTTTTTCTTTTCATTAATAAATGGAGCAACATTAGAAAAAGCTGGATAAATAACCACATCATATTTGGAATGTAAATCATCATAATAATTTTTTATCAATCTTCTTACTTTTTGAGCTTTTCTAAACATTTTTTCTTGATTCTTTGAATGTAAGAAAAATGAACCTAGTGCTAATCTTAATTGCACCATCATGCCAAAACCTTCTGATCTAGTATTTGTCATAATTTCTTCTCATGTTTGTCCATCTTTTCTTTGACCAAATGCTATTCCATCTAAATTAGCAAGATTACTTGAAGCTTCAGAAAAAGCAATGATTTCATAAACTGGTTTAATAGCTTTTAATAATTGCTCATTAGGTTCAACAATATCAACATTGCTCTCTTTTTTGAGTTTATTAATTAGATTCTTATACTCATTACTTACAAAGCCTTCTAAATATGAAACATTTAAAACGCATATTTTTTTAGGCTTATTTAATTTGACATCATTAATTTTGACATCCACACTAGTCATATCTTTTTCATCAATACCATATAAAGTTTGTGAAACACATGCTATGTCATTAACATTATGAGCAAAATAAGCAACTGTATCTAAACTAGTTGCAAAAGCAAACAAACCAAAACGACTGATAGCTCCATAACTAGGTTTAAAACCAACAACACCATTATAGCTTGCTGGAAGTCTAACTGAATCTCCTGTGTCTGATCCTAACGCAAAAGCAATATTTTTGGTAAGAGTAGCAACTGAGCCACTTGAAGACCCACCAGCTAATCGGGTTGGATCATTTGGATTTTTAATAAGACCAAATGCGCTATGTTTGCCTGTCCCACCTAATGCTAGCTCATCGCAATAAACTTTTGCAACTGGTAAAGCTCCTGCATCGAGCAATTTTTGAACTGCTGTAGCATTATAATGCGGATAAAAATTTTCAAGTATTTTACTTGAAGCTGTTGTGTTAATTTCCTTAGTAGCATAATTATCTTTAATAGTAAAAACACAATTATTTAAATTTCCATTATTGATTTCTTTTGACGATTCAAAAAGATGAGCAACACAATTATTTTTATTATTTTTAAGCTCATTATAAGCTAATGTAAAATCACCTTTATTTATAAATTTCATTATTTAATCACCTTATTAATAATAATATAATCATCATTGTGTTCTTTTGAGTTATCAAGCAAATCTTTTTTGGAAATTGAAACTAAATTATTATTCTCAACATCATCTCTTAAAAAATCTACTTTGGGTTCTTCATTAATATGAGAAAGTGGTTCAACATTTGTTGTATCAATATCCTCAAGCCATTTAATTCTTTTATTTAAATCTTTTCATAATTTTACTATCTCGTCAAGCACTTGTTCATTAATATCGAACATTAATGACTGAGCAATTTCTTTTAATTCTTCTTTTAACGTTTGCTTCATATTTTCCTACCAGTCTTGTTTGCATTCAAAAGTTTTGTTATTTAGATATGCTAAATTTCCTTCTAATTCTTTTAAAGTGAGTTTGCAACAGTGCAAAAATAATCGTTTGCTTTTTAGTCCGCCATATTTGGTATCGCCTAAAATGGGAAAACCTAAATATTCCATTGTAGCCCTAATTTGGTGTTTTTTACCAGTGTAAATTTGAGCATATAACTTTTTATTCTGTGTAAAAATTTTAGTTATAGCATTGAACTGACTTTCATTTTTGACTTTGTCAGTAGCCACCATTTTTTGTTGTTTTTCGTCATGATATATGAATAATTTAACTTCTTGATCTGGCTTATTATATTCACTTTTTAAAATATAAATTTTGTCAAATAAACCTGTTTTATTGTTTAATTCAACCAAAGCACTATAATTTTTAGCATATAACATTATGCCGCTTGTCAATTTATCTAATCTGCCAACATGGCTGGGTTTGAAACTTGATTCTTGGTTGAATTTTAAATAGCTCAAAACTTGATTATCTAATGAGTTTTTGCTTCCGTGAACTTCAACACCTTGAATCTTATTCACTACTAAAATGTTTTCATCTTCATAAATAATTGGTGAGCTTAGTTTAATATTATCATCAAAAGCATATAAACTTTTTTCTTCTGAATCCAATCTATAAACTATTATTTCATCATTTGTTTTAATTGTGAAATTAGCATCATTGACTCGCTGGTTATTTATTTTGACATTCCGATTTCTTAAAATTTTATGTAAATATGAATCAGGTACATTTTTAAAAATTCTTTGTAAGAATTTAATTAATTTTCGGCCATTATCATTTTGCGTCGCAATAAATTTTTGCATTACAGTCTTAAAAATAAACAAGGTGCATAAGCACCTTTGTTATTAGATATCAGATCTTTGGCTATCAAATAAATTAAAGTCTTCTGCTTCGTTTTCAGTACCGTCATTATAATTAAATTCAGTTAGTTTTGGTAGTTCATAAGTTGACTTTAATTTAAAGTAATCATAAAATTTGTTAGTTACACCATATAAAATTGGGTTTCCAGGTGTTGGGCTAATTCCCACTTCTTCAATTACCCCTTTGGTTAAGAGGGTATTAATAACTTGATCACTAGCTACACCCCTTAAATTATTAATTTGAGAACGAGTACATGGTTGTTTATAGGCAACAATTCCAGCCACCTCAATAGCAGCGTTTGAAAGTCTATGTTTTTTAACAATTTGAACCATTTTAGTAATGTATTCTTTATAAGTTTCACGAGTAGCAAGTTTATAAACTTCATTAAAATTAACCACTTTAAGTGCTCTATCCTCGTTGTTGTATTCTTTAATGAAGTCATTCATTACTTTTCTGGCTTCAGGAATGGTATTAAGTCCAAAAATATCTTTAACTTGAGTTAATGTTAATCCTTCATCACCTTGAACATATAATAGTGCTTCTAAAATCTTATTTTTCATATTCTGGTCCTCTTTCAAAGGTTAATTCGCCAAATTGTTCTTTTTGATAAATTCTAATAATTTGTCTGCGAGCTAAATCTAATACTGCTAAAAGCGTTATTACAAAATGATTCAAACTTGGCTGCCTAAATATCATCTCAAAGGTAACTTTATCACATGAATCAAACAAATTCATAATAAATGGGATTTGATCCTTAGGGGTAAGGTTGAACGTTTCTAACTTAGTTTTTCTTAATTGTTGGGCATATGTTCTTTCAAACATTTTTCTTAACACTGTAATTAATTTCAATGGGTTGCTTGAACCATCAAGAGCACTAGTATCATCATCAACTCTAAATTCTTCAACATCGCTAGGAACTTTAATAAAAATTTCACGACGTAATTTTTCTTGTTCCCTTAACACCTTAGTAACTTCTTTAATTTGTTGATATTCATATAGCCGACGTAAAAGTTCTCTTTTATCTTCTTCAATTTCAGGTTTTTCTTCGGGTGTAAATAAAAGCATCTTAGTTTTTAAAGCTAATAACGTAGCAGCCATAACAAGGTAATCACTTGCCACATCAATTTCATTATCTTGCATATTTTGAATAATTTTTAAATAAGCTGTTGCTAATTCAAAAACATCCACTTCCATAATATCAACATTTTTTTCTTGTACCAAAGCGAGCAATAAATCTAATGGACCATCAAAATTTTCAAGTTTTATATCATATTTATTATCGCTTGTGGCATATAAACTTTCTCTACTCATTTTTTAGTGCTCCTTCAATCGCTGATTTAACTTTATTAGAAATAACTTCTGGGTTCATTGTTAAAAATGACGCTGGCTTTAAAGGTTGTAAAAATTTAATAGTTATATAAAATTTTTTAAATCTTTTAGCATTTAATGCTCCCCTTGTATCAGTAATCGCTACTGGAACAATAGGCAAATAATTACTTATAGCAACTTTAAATGCACCGTTTTTAAATTCACCTAAACCATCTTCATAAACTCTTTGACCTTCTGGAAAAATAACACCACAAGTTAAATTTTTCTTCACAAATGAGCCGAATTCATTAAGGACTTTAAATGACTCACGAATGTTATCGCGATCAATATACAAAGTATCAATTATGCTTAATAAATTTCTTAATAGCATTCTTTTAGTTAATTCTTTTTTAGCAATAAAAGTTGGGATTCTGTTTTTAACGCCCTCTTCTTTTGTTTGTTTTTGCAAAGCATAAAGAACTACCACAGGGTCAATAAATGATTTATGGTTGGGTGCTAATATTGATGCACCTTTAGGCAAATTATCATATCCCTCTACTTTAACTTTTACTCCATAAAACCACATAAAAATCTTGGCTTTTTTCACTAATCAATCATTTCTTTGTTGTGGATGATAAAAACTTGGATCTTTTCTATATCTTCTGGCATAGGCATTAATTCTTCACATATGTCATAAAAATATTCATCAAAAAAAGATCATTTTTACAATAAACATACCGGCTCCTTTTACTAAATTTACTTAAATTGCTAAAACAACAGAAATAATCAAGTCGCCTTCACAACTTGTGGAAATATCAAAACCTGGATGATAGTATTTCCCTCTTTTTTTAAAAATTGTTATTTTATTGAAAGCTGAATAATTGTTGTTGATCTTAAACATTGATTCTTTAATACTTCATTTTATTGCTAAGTATTTTATTTTCGAACTTTCTAGTTCAATATTTTCATATTCTCTTAACTCTTCAACGCTTAAAATTCTTTTAATAAAATTTTCATTAACATTAGAAAAGCGACTTAAACTTGTCATATCAACACCAATTTTAGCTTTGAACATCTTAAACATAATTATTATTATAAATTATAAATATAGTTATATTTTAAAAATATATTTAAAGTAATAATTTAAATAATATTGTATTAGCGTTATTTTTTAAATTAGAAAATCAGAATTTGCTAATATTTTAAAAAATGAAAAAATAACTTATAGCACTATAAAACAGTATTATTTGTTAAATTATTATTGAAGTCCGCCTGATTTATTTTTGAAAATAATGTTAATTGGACAACCTGTATAATCTATATTTTGTCTAATTTGCTTTTCTAAAAATCTTTGGTAGCTAAAGTGCACAAATTTTTTATTATTTACAAAAAATATAAATGTTGGAATTTTGCTGTCAGTTTTTCTAACAAAATATATATTTAATCTTCCCCCGTTATATGGCGGCGCTGGTTGTATTAATTGACTTTCTCTAATCAAATTAGTAAGAACAGATGGTTTAATATCTCTTTCAAGGTTCTCTTTTACTTTTAATAATATATCTATTAATTTATCAACTCTTAAACCTGTTTTAGCAGAAATAAATTCAACTGGAACTCATGGAACAAAATGAAATCTATTTTTTAACATTTTCTTATACTCATTCATAGTATCCTGAGTTTTGTTAATTAAATCTCATTTATTTATACATATAATAATAGGTTTATTATTCTCTAATGCATATCCTATGATTCTAGCATCAAAATGTGCTAGTTCTCTGGTTGAATCAATTAAAACAATAGATAAATCAGATTCATCTAATGAAGTCATTGCTCTTTTTAAAGCTAAATGTTCAACAGTATCATCAATTTTGCTTTTTTTAGTAATCCCTGCTGTATCAATAATCTCAAAATCTTGGCCTTTAATATTGACTATACTTTTAACACTATCTCTTGTGGTGCCTGCTATATCTGAGACAATCGATCTGTTTTCATTAGTTAGAGTGTTTAATAGCGAGCTCTTACCCGAATTAGGCTGGCCAATGATTGATAATTTAAAATGACCACTAGTTATTTCTTCTTCTAAATTCATATGTTTTAAACATTGATCTAATACATCCCCAATTCCATTTCCATGAAGTGCACTAATTTTAAAAATATGATCCACCCCTAATGAATATCAAGCATAATCAAACTGTGAAATATTATCGAGTTTATTAGCTACAACTACAATTGGTTTTCCCGACTTTCTAAGCATTTGATAAATCATTTTGTCATCATCAGTAATATCAGAATTACCATCTACCATAAATATAATAACATTAGCTTCTTCAATAGCTATTTTTGCTTGAATTTGAATTTGTTCCTGAAATTCTTTTTTTTCGATTTGAATTCCACCTGTGTCGATTACATTTATCTCTTTGCCATTTCATGAAAAAGACTCATAAAGTCTGTCTCTTGTCACACCAGGTCTGTCAAAAGTGATAGAACTTTTTTTACCAATAAGCCTATTAAATAAGGTGCTTTTGCCTACATTTGGTTTTCCAATTATAGCTATAATATTTTTTCTCATTTATTACATTCTTTCTTTAGCTAAATTAATTATTTTGTCAACAACATTGTCGAAAGTCATATTTGTGGTGTCAATTAATATTGCATCTTCTGTAACATGTAACGGGTCTGTTTCTCTATTAATATCAGTATAATCGCGTTGTTTAACTTCTGCTAAAACAGTGGCATAATCGGTTTCAAATCCTCTTTCTTTATTTTCAAGCATTCTTCTTTTAGCACGTTCTTCAGGAGTGCCTGTTAGAAAAATTTTTAATTCAGCATGTGGCATTAATTTAAACGTTGTGTCTCTGCCATCCATAATAAAACCTTTAGCTTTTTTAGTAATGTCTTGAACAAAATCGACAACAAAATGACGAACATCAGGATATTGAGCAATCTTTGATGATTTTTTAGATACTAAATCTTCACGAATTTGTTTGCTTACATTTTCGCCAAATAAATAAATATTTTCTTTATCATCAACTTTAATATCAATATTTTGAAGCGAGTCAACTATTGCTAGCACATCATCACAATCAATATTTTTATTAATAGCATTCAATGCTATTGCTCTATAAATACTTCCACTACTTAAAAACGCATAATTTAATTTTTTTGAAACTTCTTTTGCTACAGTCGATTTGCCAGCTCCACTTGGCCCATCAATTGCAATATTAATTTTCTTGCTCATATTATTTTTCTCCCAGGTCTATAAAAATTCGTTTTTAATTATAAAATAAATATATTTATTATTATTTATAAAGAATATAAAACTATTTAATTTTAGGAAATCATCCACATTTTCATATTTTTTACTAATTTAGGTTGTTGATTAAATAATGTTTAAAAGTAAAAATATATTATTTTCAGTGAATGATTAAACTATTGGTAAAAGTCGATTTATAAATCTATGATATTTTCATTAAGCAAAAAATCTTCTAAACCAACATACAAAATGCCATCATTATCGTGTTTGGGAATAATTTTCTTTCTTACAACGACAATCTTTTTAAATGAATCATTTATCTTCTTAAGTGGCACAGTTTCTTGCTCTAATTTTTCAGCACTATCTATATTTAAAGCAGATTGAATGTAATACCTTTTGTGTCCTTTATTTATGACAAAATCGATCTCAAGTTGAATCTTTTTTCTAACTGCATTATTTTTAATATCATATTCAACCACAGCAACATCTACATTATATCCTCTACGAATAAGGTCATTATATATAATGTTTTCCATAATATGTGAATCTTCAACTTGTCTGAAATTTAACCTAGCATTTCTAAGACCTATATCAGTAAAATAATATTTCAATGGTGTAGAAAAATATCTCGAGCCTTTAACATCATATCTATTAGCATGCTGTATAACATATGCTTCTTCAAAAAAACCGAGATATTTAGCAATTGTATTAGAAGATATTTTTATTTGTTTCTCTGATAAAAATCTTTTAGATAACTTAGTTGGATTAGTGAGGGAGCCAATAGCGGATGATGTAAAATTAAGCAATAATTCGAGTATCTCTTTTTCGTTTTGTATATTATTTCTTTCGATAATATCTTTTATATATGTTTCTTGAAACAAGTTTTTCAAGTAATGATTCTTTTCCTCATCGCTTTTTAAATTATAAATATATGGCATACCGCCATACGTGGCGTAATGTTCAAAAGCTAACTCTTTGTTGTCAAACAAATCACAAATCTCTGCATATGATAAGGGATTTATACGTATTTCATCACCACGATCTCTAAACTGTGTCAATATATCTGATGAAAGCATTTTAGAATTGCTACCAGTTACATAAATATCTAAATTACTTTGTTTTATAAGGCCAAGCAGCACATCAACAAATGTTATGTCTTTTATATTACTTTCAACATAAGGATTGTTTACAACTGCAGATAATTGAATTTCATCAATAAAAATATAATACATTTGATTTATATTTTTAGTTTTAGATTTTATATATTCATTTAATTGAAATGGATTTCTATATTTAAGATTATCAATTTCATCAAGAGCTATAGATATAATCTGTTTTTCATTAACGCCACTAGATAATAAATAATTTTTGTATAAATTAAATAACAGATATGATTTGCCACATCTTCTTATACCAGTAATAATCTTTACTCTGCCATTTTCTTTTTTAGTAATAATTTTTGACAAGTAATAATCACGTTTGATTGTCATATAATTGCCTCACTTGAATAATTTAGGTGGAATTCCACCTTTTTACTTCGAGTTTATTTTATCATAAAATAATAGAACAATTAATAGCTGATAAATTGAATATATAATTTTTTTCTATTATCAAACAAATTGAGCCACCCGTTTTTTCTAAAAAATAGGGGGATAATTATTAGTATGAATAAAATAGATGCTAAGAATGTTGAATTTTAAGATATGAAAGAATAGTTAACACAATATTACACAATTTAAATTGTGCATAACAAGGTAGTAAAAATGCATCTAGATTTTTTATCTAGGTGCATTTTACTTTTCAAATTTACAAATTATAATTGGATACATCATTAGCTATTACATAATAGCTGTTATCATTTATGATAATTTGTTTAATTACATTAAGGTTTATTAAACTATACAACATAGCGTCTAATTTAGAAAGATTTAATTGAGTTTTAGCACAATTTAATATTCCTAAAATAGTTGTTTGAAGGTCATAACATAAAATTTTATTATCTGTATTAGTTAAAATTTGTACTACTAAATTCGTAAATTCATCTATACATATATCAGTAATTGACCTATTGCTTTCATTATTTTTAGATATTCTAAATGTGTTAGGATATTGTTTTCAATGTCAGAAAATTTCACCACCTGGATTCGTAATAGTTGTAATCTTTCCAGTGCGTTTTAGCATATTCATAGCTTTTTCTGTTATCGATTTATATGAATAATCTCTTTGATTCCAACTTAAATAGCTAAATATGCTTCGGATCATTTTGTAAATTTCTTTTTCTTTAAATGTATGACCATATTTAAACATTTCTTCAATTATGAGCAAACCTTTTGAAATGACATCTATTTGTGGTTCTATGGGAAATGTTGCCAATAATTTTTGAAACACAAAATCAAAAGAGAAATAGTTTTCGAATTTCAAATTTTCTTTGTTTTTAAAAAAGATTGTTATTGGCATATTTTTGATGTAATGTTCTCCATTGCTATTATTGAGGTTATCTAATGAATTATTATTTTTTTCTATACTATCAATTTTTTCAATTATTTTTGCAATTTCTCTTCTTTTATTTTTAAACCAATTTAATGATCATATTCTATGAATATTTCAACCTCTTTGTTCCAAAAAGGATTGTCTTATTGCGTCCCTATCACGGGCACTTTTAGACGAATGATAAGTTGCTCCATCACATTCAATGCCTAAAATATATTTTGTAGGGTCTTTTTTATCTAAAATGGCTAAGTCAATTCTAAACTTAGAACAGCCTACTTGTGTTTTTACTTGGTAACCTAATTTTGTTAACTCTTCATAAACTTGTATTTCAAATTCACTATCAAATTTTTCATCCTCATTTTCTAAAACATTGTCACTTTTTGGATCATAGCCATACTCAGCAAATTTTAAATACTTTTTAAGAAATAGTAGACCATCATGTTTTAAATCATCAACTTTTAAATCTGAATAAGAAAAAGATGAAATAACAATAGTGGCATCTTTTGCTCTAGTTATTGCAACATTTAATCTTTTTTTACCACCAGCATTATTAATTGCTCCAAAATTTCTAGAAAATCTTCCATTTTTGTCTGGTCCATTAGTGATCCCTAAAATTATTATATCTCTTTCATCGCCTTGGACACTTTCGATATTCTTGATAAAAAGTTTGTTTGCTATTTCTACATCCATATAATCAGGATTTTTATAAACAAATTGAGACCACTTATTCTCAATTTTATTAGCTTGTTTGAGATTAAATGTTACAATGCCAAAAGTTTTTGTAGTTCCGTAGTAATCTCTTAGTACTTTTATTAATTTCACAATTTCATTTGCTTCAACTTCGTTGGTTTGTTCTTCATAAATACCATTAACTTTGATAAAAGAAACCCCTTCAAAAGGAAGCATAATGCCACTATTATTTGTATTTGATTTGCGTGGCGTAGGAAATGTTATTAACTTATTGTTATAAATAAATTGATTAGATGGCAAAATTAATTCTTCAAACCTTGAACGATAATGTCATTTAAGAGTAATTTGTTTATAAATGCTTTGTACTCTTTCTAAAAGCGAATCATAATCATTTTCTTCAATATCTTCTTCATCATTAGATTGTTCATCAGCAATTGTCTTAAAAAAATTAGTTGGTGGTAATTGGTTAGTATCGCCAGCGATAATAACTTGTTTAGCTTTTATCATTGCTATAAAAGTGTTCTCTAATGTTAATTGCGAAGCCTCATCAAAAATAACTGTATCAAAGGTTATATGACTATCGCTTAAATGTTTGCTCAATGACGACGGAGACATCATAAAACATGGTTTAAGGTTTTGAATTAAATTTGGCATCCTTATAAAGATTTCTCTAATAGAGATATGATTTCTCGATTTAGAATGCTCTTTCTTTAATAAATTTAGGTCCGCATTGTTAATTATTGAGTTTAAATAAGGGATTTTTTTAGCAACATTTTCTGCAATTTTAATGTTTGCAATTTGATTTAAACGCATGCAAGATTCACTAAATAAATGGATATTATTTTTAAACTCCGTCTCATTTCAATTTGACAAGTCCCTTTTTATGTAATAATCTACTAATAATTGATAAAATCTTCGCGTGAATAAATTAGAAAAATCATTATTTTTTAAAAATTCTACGCTTTGTGATTCTAATACTTGGAGAAAATTATTGGTAAATTGATTATTTTTAACCTTTTCTCTTATTTCAATGTAACTAGTATATAAATCTGGATGTGTTTCTGTTTGAATCAACAAATTTAATTTAGAGGTTAAATCAAATATATTCTGATCAGATAATGAATAATCAACATATTTATTATTAAAAAAGTAGCAATATTTAGTACTGATTTGTTTTAAATTATTATAAGCATTTTGATAGCTTTCTTTAATTGTGTCTTGAGTTATTAAAAAAGTAAAAAATTCTTTTTTTTCTTCACTATTTAAACTAAATTTGCTTAATTCATTATTAATAATTTCATATTTTTTAAAAGTGTTATAGTATTTTTTAACAGTATCATAATCTATTTTTTTATATTCCTTTTGAAAAACGGAAGGAATTCTATCGACTATATCATCTATTTTATTATTAGCAATTGATAATTTCTTTAGTGCTTTTAAATCCTTTACAATATTTTTATAATTTAATTTTGCGCCTATTGAATGATTTTTTAATGATTTTTTTAAATTTCTATATTTTCTTGAAAATAAGCGACTTAAAAATTTTTTCTTATGTAATACAAAATCTAATTGTTGATGAATATTAGAATCAAAAACACTTTGATTATATCTTTTTATTATTCAATCAAATTCTTCGTGCGTTTCTTCCTTGGCACAAACAATTTCATTTAAATATTTAGCAAAATTATTCTCTTTATATGAAAAAATATTTAGAATTCTTTCATCTATTTTAATACCATCAACACTATTAAAAATTTGCCATAAAGAATCAAATAATGAATAATTGAAATTTTCCTTTAATAGTCTGAAATTTTGTGGAATTTTATTGTTTAAAAAAGATATTATATTTTCTAAAGCAAATTTTAACTCACTAGCCACCTTTTTAATAGACTCAATATCTTGTAATTGCACGTTTAAATGAGATAAACCATATCATAAATTATCTTTAATATTAAAATTGATAGCTTGATAATCTAAATTCAATCTACTTAAAAGATTTTGAATTTCTCATAAAGTCGTTTTATTAATGGTTTCAATATTGTTAATATCAAAAACAATATAACTGGCAATATTAGCTAATTTTTGATAATAGCCTATCAGTGAATATAATGAATCACCAAAAGGTAATCTTTTTGATAATATTTTCTCAATAAAATCCGCCATATTCTTTAACGAATAGTTATAGACTAAATTATTATTTAAAACAAAGTCTTCATCTGTTTTTTGATATTGTTGTCAGTTTTCTAATGTTGTGTATATGTTAGTAATGAATTCCTTTTTACTTGAAACATTACTATGTAAAAATAGTAAGAAATCAGCAAAACCTAGGCTTCGCATTGATTTGAAGACAACATCCAGCGCAGCTTTCTTTTCTGCCACAAATAAGACTTTTTTATTTCTGGCAATTAATTCACTTATAATGTTTGTAATTGTTTGGGATTTACCAGTACCAGGGGGCCCTTGAATAATAAAGTTACTTCCTTGAATGGCTGATTGAATAGCTGTTTCTTGTGATGAATTAGCCATTAAACAATGTAAAAAATTTTCTGGTTTAATTGTTTTATCTATTTCTTCTTCATTAAATATCCTGTCTGAATTAAAACTATTGTCGCCCACAATAGCACTCATAAGATCAGAGTTGATAATCTTGTCCTTGTTTTTTTCAAAATCTAAATATATATCCATTGAAGAAAACTTAAATAGCGACATTGAAACATCATCTAAAATTTTTCAGCCTTCTGTTTTGGATTCTTTTAACAAACCTATTTCATGATTTATATGATTAATATATTTTTTGTACAATTCATAAAGAGATAAAGAAGAATCATTATTAGGATTAAAATTATTAGATAGTTCAAGCTTTATGTTGAGATTAAAATCATCTTTTATTTTTTTAATCAGTGAGTTATTTAATAAAAACTCTTTGTTTTGAATAGTAATTTTTTTGCTTTTTTGATCTATTAAAACAGGTATAAACAAAAGCGGACTTTTAATTTGAGTCTCAGTTGCTATATCCTTCCACACTAACAAACCAAACGCTAGAAACAAAATGTTTATTCCTTGCTCCTCTAATAAAGTTTTTTGCTTAGAATACATTTTTTTGAGAATAACCGTTAATTCTTTTTTGCTAACAGAAGGTAAAAACTCATGTGCTCCAATTTCTATATTTGATACATTTTCCTCGAAAGTTGATTTTTCAAGTTCTGTATCTTCATCATCTTGATTTTGATCCATTACTTCTATAAATTTAAAATCATTAATGTCCTCAATTTTATTTAAAATAACTTCTATATCTTCATTGATAATAGTTATTGAAGAAGATTTGGTTTTTTTATAATTTAATAAAACATTTCTTAATGAAGTATCTAATAATTTATTCTTTAATGTTTCATAAATTTTTTGTTTCAATTGTTTTTTTTCAACTTCTTCATTAATTGGTAAAGTATCCATTTTTTATATACCCCTATAAATATGATAAATATTAAAAAAACCGAAAGCGGAAAAACATAAGCATTTTTTCAAAAAGATTTTGGTGCACATTTTTATATACCTAAACTTTTGCTAAAAAATTATACTGTAAATTCCGAAAGTAAAATACGCCTTCATTAAGTACATGATAAATATTGCTAAATTTATAATTTCAAATACTAAGACAAAAAAATTAGACTCGAAATTGTGAAATTTTGAGTCTAATTTTTTTGTCTTAGTTCATAATGGTGTTGATTTTGTTTCTTAACTTAAATCAAAAATAAATATTAAAATTCAATTTCTTTTACGACCACTTCAGTTGTATTAGTGAATGATAGAGCACTCTCATTAAAAGATGAACCTATATCTAAATCACTGTGTATTCAATCAATAGGTTGAGTTAGTTCATTAGAGCTAAATGAAATAGATCTAGCTAATGCTCTATTATCTGATGCAATTTCGCTTTTATATTCCATATTTTTAATCTTAGAGTAATAACTTTCAAATTCAGCACTATTAATTTGTAATAATGAATTTATTACAATAGGTTTGCTAGATTTTATAATTTGCTCTAACTCGTCGCCGGCTGCCGCAAATAAATTAGCAGATGGTAAAATTTTTTTAAAGAGTTCATAATTCATTTTTAACTCTTTATCTTCTTTAAGTAAACTTAAAAACATATTCTTTTCAGAATACTTTGAAATATCGTATTTTAAATTTAAGTTCATGCTCTTCTTTTTATTAGCCATACATATATTTTATATAGTTTAAATCGTATGATTAAAAATTTATTTAAGATATGAATTCAAAGTATGCATCCGCTCTCATAATAATTTTCTTAATGTATTTTATTTGTTAACCTATAAAACAGTAAAAAAATAAAAAACATACGCTTGTATGTTTTATAAAAAAGATTATTTATTTTTTCTAAACTGTTTAACGAATTTCTTATTAACATCATCGCTAAAATGTTCTAATTTTTTAGCCATTTCAGCAAATTCTTCTTGAGTATAGTTAGGGATTTTAACATCAAGAATTAGTAACAAGTCACCTTTAGAACCTGCTTTATTTTGAATTCCACCACCTTTAACTCTAATTTTTGTGCCTGAATTATATGTTGGTTTCATAGGCACAGCTTGAATACCATTTGGTGTTGGAACTAATACATCATTACCTTTAACAATATCTAAAAATGAAACAGGGAATTGTTTAATTAACAAGTCAAGGCCGTTACGTACATAAAATAAATGTGGTTTGACATTTACAACAACATACATATCACCTGATGGACCACCATTAATTCCTTTTTCACCATAGCCTGGTAATTTAACCTTATCACCGGTATCAAAACCTGGCGAAATTTTAATAGTAACTGGTTTTTCTTTTTTAACATATCTTGAACCATTACATGTAGGACAAGGTTTTGTAACTATTTTTCCACTACCAGCACAACCCGAACAATTCGAAACTACTTCAGCAATTCCGAATGGAGTTTGTTTTCTTATTCTTTCCTTACCAGTTGAATTACATCTAGCACAAGGTTTAACATCTTGAGCTGTTGCTCCTTCGCCTTGACACTTAGGACATATATCATACTTAACATATTTTTCTTTAAATTCTGTACCGCTAATAGCAGCATCAAATGAAATAACAACATTGGTGTAGATATCAGCACCACGTCTTTTCATAGTAGCACTAGCATTGTGCGATGCGCCGCCACCTGATGAACGTTTATATCCGCCTGAAAAACTTGAAAAAATATCACTGAAAATATCTTGGAAACTCATACCAAAGCCTCCACCAGCACCGCCAAAATCACCCATACGCATATTAAATTCGCCCGCTTGTGCTCCACCAGCTCCAAATCTATCGTATTCAGCACGTTTTTTTGGATCTGACAATACTTCATAGGCTTCGTTTAACTCTTGCATCTTTTCGTCACTTGTTCCATCTTTTAATTTATCAGGGTGATATTTCATCGCAAGCTTACGGTAAGCCATTTTTATATCTTTTTCAGTAGCATTTTTTTCAACACCTAAAACTTTATAGTAATCTTTATTCGCCATAATATTTAAATTTTAGCATAATTATGCTTAGAGTGCTAAATTATTAAATAATATTTATTAATTTTATATAATAGCACTAATATTTAATAGGCCATCATAGCTCAGTCGGTAGAGCACATCCATGGTAAGGATGGGGTCGCAGGTTCAATTCCTGTTGTTGGCACCATTTCAATTTATTATATTGTCCTTACTAAAAGCAACAACTGTTGCTTTTTTATTTTATTTTTATTCCTTTACATATAAAATTTAAATATTATGAAAAATACGAAAAAAAGCATTAATATTCTAAAAAAGGAATCACAAATTAGACAATTAATTGCGTCAATAATTACACAAGACTTAACAAATGCTAATATTTATGAACCAACCATTATTGATTGTTTACTATCATCAGATTTAAGCCACGCTAAAATATATTTGGCTTTCGCTTCAAAAGAAAAAGATGGACTTGAAGCAGTGCAAAATGCATCTGGTTTTATAAGAAAATCATTATCGAAATTGCTAAATTGAAGAAAAGTTCCTGAACTTCATTTCTTTTTGGATGAAGTTGAAAAGAAAGGGTTTGAAATAGATCAAATTCTTAACTCACTTAAAGAAGAAAACAAAGAGTAAAAACATATTAATTAGTCTCCTAAATTGCTAAAAATTTAGGGGATTTTTAAATTCAAAAATCAGAAAATAAAAAGTTTTGCTATAAAAGCAAAACCGTTTATCTTCATTGAATGGTGCCAGTTACGAGAATTGAACTCATGGCTACTAATTACGAGTTAGTTGCTTTACCACTAAGCGAAACTGGCGCAAGTAAATTTTATAACTATCTTAAAAAGTTTTAATTAAAAATACTTGCTTTTTCCCTTTTTTAAAAAATGCATATTTACCAGAAAAGTTTTTTGGCTCATATTTTGTTTCCATATCAATGTCAGCATTATCTATTTTTAGTGCTTTTGATTGAATAAGTTCTCTTGCTTCACGGTTAGATTGAATAATTCCTTGCTTAATTAAACTGTCAACTAATAAGTCATTCTTTTTAATTTTGCACATAGGTAAATATTTTTCTATTATTGACAAGTCGCTAAGTTTTAATGATTTAATGTCGAAATTTTTATCAAATAGTATTTTGGTAATATTTTGTGCTTGTTTCAGTTCATCTTCGCCAAAAATATTTTTAACAACTTCATCAGCTAACGCAATTTGAGCAATTTGACTACTTGGATTTTCGAAATGTTTTTTAACAATTTCATCTATTTTACTGATGTTTTCGAAAGAAAATCAGTATAGTAAATCAGCAATTCTACTATCTGGTTGGCTCAATAGATACTGATACATTTTATATGGCGAACACATATTTTTATTTAATCATAGTGCACCACCACCAGTTGATTTACCAATTTTTTGCCCATTTTCATCAGTTAATAAATTAGCTGTAATACCAACAGCTTGATGGTTATCACCTTCAACTTTATTTATCATATCAAGGCCGGTAGTAATGTTACCTCATTGATCACTTCCACCTAATTGCACCTTAATGCCGAGATTTTTATAAGCATGCAAAAAGTCCGCTCCTTGTAATAATTGGTATGTGAATTCTGTAAACGAAAGTCCTTTATCTATTCTTTTTTGAACAGATTCTTTGGCTGTCATATATGAAATATTTATTAATTTCCCAGTATTTCTTAGAAAGTCAAGAATATTCATATTTTTATAAAAATCGTAATTATCGATAATTTGAAAGCCAAAAGATTCTAGTTGACTTTTAATATGATTTTTATTATTTACAACCTTAGCCTGATCTAGCAATACTCTTTCAGCATCTTTAAATGATGGATCTCCAATCATTCCAGTTGCTCCACCAATTAAAGCATAGGTTTTGAACCCTGCTTTTGCAAAACGTTGTAAAACAGAAATTAAAATATAATTACCTAGATGTAGGCTTTCAGCAGTAGGGTCAAAACCAACATAAACACCAGTGGTTTTAGGATCTAATTTTAAAAATTTTTCACTGTTACTAATATTGTTTAAAATTTTTCTAGATTTTAATTCTTCAATTAAATTCATATAACCTCTTTTTATTATAATTTCAAAACTTTAAATATGTCTTTTCCTAAAAATGAATCATCGCATTTATTTAGTAATTCATTCATTAATTGTGATTGTTGCAGATCTAAATCTAAACTTTCTGTGGTACATAGCATCCCAGCACTATCAATATCTAGTATTTTTCCATTATGTATTTTAATACCTTTAGATGTTATTGAACCAGGCATACACCATACAAAATATTTATTTTCAGTTGTATATGTCGTATTTGTAATTATTTGCTTAATATTATCTTTTCCAAATAAGACTTGCAAAACATATAATTTTGCACTTTTTGGGTGCTCTTGCCTTTTTATAATTTTACCAATTAAGAAATATGGCTCGGTCTTAAATCTATATTTATTATTGAGTTTTAAAAGTTCGCTTTCAATTTGCTTGCTTTTATTAACGCTTAATACACCGAATTTTTTTTCTTTTTTTGTTGTTTTATAGGCGAAAAAATTAATTGAACTAACATTAAAATTTTTGTCTCTAAACACGGTATATAAATCATAATAATCTATATACGAATCATTAATGTCTGTATTGTAAAAAATAATTTGGGTATTTTTAAATTTATCGTTAATATTAAAAAACAAAGGCATAATGTGTAATTATATACTTAATATTTTGTATAATTATAAATTATGAAATATGCTATTGTTGTTGATTCTTCTATTGGTCTAACAAAATATGAAACAGAAAAACTCGGATGATATTTTTTGCCTTTAAATATTAATATTGATGGCACTAATTATGCTGATGGAGTTGATATTACTCCTAAGACATTATTTGAAAAATTTAATTTGAAATCCGATGTTAAAACTTCTATGTTCAACATGAAAGAAGCAATAGATTTGTTTACTAAATTATCAAATGAAGTGGATAGAATTTTCGTTTATCCTATTTCAACACACCTTTCTAATACTTGTGATACATTAACAGCAATGAGAAATGATTTTCCAAAACTTAGAGTAATAAGAAGCAAGCAAATATCAGTTCCATTATTGTTTGATGCTATTTGATTAGACTCTAAACTTAAATCTGAACCAGAAAAGGCTGATCAATTTGTAGAAACTATTGAAAAAGCAACTTGAAATAACTCAGTTACATTGATTCCTAAGCATAATAGATATTTAGTAAAAGGTGGCAGACTTCACCCTGCTGCTGCTGGTATCGCTCGCTTGCTAAAACTTGTTCCATTAATTAGATGGTTTGATGGACAATTATTAAAAGAAGGCATTGGTAGAAATTTTGAAAAATCAATTTTGAAAAATGCACAGGATAAAGTAAAAAATTTCAAATTAGAAAAAGACTTCACTATGATCCCAATAATTATTCAATCAGGCGTTGATTCACACGACTTAGAACAATATAGTAACACTATTAAAGATCTTACTAATATTTCGCCATGAGTATTCGACATCCCACCGGTAGTTGCTATGCACACTGGTCCAGAATCTTATGTGCTTGGCTTGATGAGTTTTCCGACAAATACAGTTGATTATTTAAAAAACAAAATTAAGTTATTACAATCTATTAAATAATTCAATCTTATAATTATTTTGTTATATAAAAATCCGTTATGATGTTCTTAGACATAATTTGTATCATTTTCTAAATCTTTTTAAAATATTAATTTATGAATAGAAAAGAGGTTTTATGCCTATTAAAAATAGTTCAGTTTCTCATCTATCCAGTAAAGAAATTATTGAAAATGGTAGTATATTTACGCCGCAGTTTTTAGTTTCAACTGTTTTTAACTTATTAAATAAATATATTCACAAGAATTCTATTATTGGTGATTTGGGTTCCGGTTATGGAGCATTTTTACAACAATTTTCTAATCTAGGAAAACGCTGTTTTGCAACTGAATATGACAAAACATCTTATATGATATTGAAAAATCAATATCCTTATTTAGATATTTATAATGAAAATTCATTGTTAAATATTAATAGACAGAAATATAACCTTAAATCAGAAGATGAATTAATTATAATTGGGAATCCTCCATATAACGACATTACAAGCAAATATAAAAAAGGTAATAAAGGCTCTTTAATGTGTGATGAGGACGTAATGTCAAGAGATTTTGGCATATCTTTTTTAAAAACCTACCATAAATTAAATGCAAAATATATATGTGTTCTTCATCCATTGGCATATCTAATTAAAAAAGCTAATTTTAAATCTTTGGGCTCATTCAAAGACAATTATAAACTAATAGATGGTTATATCTTTTCAAGTCATTGTTTTGATTCTATAAAAAAAACAAAAACACCATTTCCAGTTATCGCTGCTTTATATGAAAAAAACCAAATGGTATGGAATATGAATATATTGAAAATTTCAATTTTAAAATTTTGAATTCAAAATTCCTGAGTTTCCAAGTTTTAGAGAACAAAAAAGACGAATAGGCTTATAAATAAGCCCTTTTCGTCTTTTTGAGGTTAAATTTTACTATCTTAAATTAAAGCTTTTCTTTGAATGCTTTATCTATGGTTTGATATCAATTGCTTTGTTCTTTAATATTGTCGTTGGTAAGTTTTTCACTTGAAATAACTTTTCCATTAACTATTCTTTCTATATATTTAGCAGATTTAATAGCCTCAATAAACA
>NZ_JNJV01000011.1 GCF_000702785.1 Mycoplasmopsis primatum ATCC 25948
GGTATGATAATGACGTAAAGAAGCTTACTTTTAGTATAAATTTTGTTGAATTTTTGACTTCTTTTTAGACCCACTATTATAAAAATCACTACCAATTTTTTTTAAAATTTCTTCATATGAAAGTATGAATGGCAAAAAAGGTGGCACATAAGAAAGCAAAATAATTTCAGCATTTTTATTAACATCTCTGATATCAAATAAAAGTTTTTTATATTGCAAAGTAATAGATTTTGAGACTTCTTCTATTGATTGAAATAATTCATCTTTTAATTTCAATTGTTTAAAAATATTTGTTTCACTTACAACTTTTTTAAGTAAATTGAAAGGGAATGAACATTGATATTCATTTCCACCTACAGAGATGGTGATTAAATTACTTTTTTTTATTTCCTTAATAAGCCTATTAGAATTATTAATAAAAATTTCTTTATCATTCATAGTATTATCAAAATTTCAAACGTTATTTTGAACATTTACGTTAGCCATTTGCTCAATATCTTTATTAATTTTAATCAAATTATAAAAGCCTTTACTTGCATCTTGGTTTTGATTAATTAAATTACTAATGTCATTTATTCTCATGACCGATGCTGAAAAATTGTAATAAGTAAAATTATTTCAAAATTCTAATTCATTGTTTTTGTACTATAATCTTTTACTAAAAGTGCTAAGTAATCAATATAACTATATCCTGAAACAAATTCTTTTTCGTTTTTGAAACCACAACTTCCGCAACCTATTTTACTGTTAAAACCTTGCCCAATAGAATCTCCAAGTGCCAAAAGATGAAACGAATTATTATTTTCCATATTTGTTATTCCTTAATAGTGACCTCAATTTTCAACAACTATTATACAATAGTTTATTTATAATCAATCTGCTTCATTTTCTAAATGAAGATAAGTGCTAAACAGCATTGAATACTATAATAGAATTCTCATTTAAAAAAGAACTTTCTAACGCTAATTATATTCACAACGTATAATCAATTTTGATTGAATTTTTTACTTAAATTGCTGTTTTACAGTCTTTTTAGAGCAATTATGATTTATATTTTTTTCTATATTCATTTCTAATTTCGTTTATAGAAATTAAATTATTTTTTCTTAAAACGTATAGAAAATCAAAAGCATTAACCCTTCTGGTTTTGTTCATCATTTTAGCAGCTATTTCATGCATAGAGCCATTTGTATTTTGATATGATAAAATGCCTTTATTAGATATTAGCGTTGCTTTTTCACCATTTTTGTGGAAAAAAGTTTCTCCGATTATAAAATATCTATTATCAACCATTTCATTAAAACTAACTTTTGCTGGTTTTATATCGTAAATAGCATTTTCAACTTCATTAATTTCGGGAACCACTAATTCAATGCGTTGTTTCCCATATTTAATATAAGTTTCATCTTTTTCTATCATAGTAAAATTTCTGCCTATTTTTTTAGCAACAGCAGCTGTGGTCATTGTTCCACCAAAAGGGTCTAAAATTAAGTCTCCTTTATTGGTGAATAATGTTAATATTCTATAAAGTAGAGCCTCAGGTTTTTGTGTATTATGTACTTTATTATTATTTTCATCTTTTAACCTTTCATTGCCAGAACAAACTGGAAAAGTTCATATTGAACCCATTTGTTTGCCTTCATTAAGATGCTTTCCAGTTTTATAATTAAATGTAAATTTTGATTCCTTTGATTTTGAAGCTCAAATTAATGTTTCATGGCTATTATTTAGTCTCGTTCCGCCAAAGTTTGGAGTAGGATTACTTTTTTGCCAGATGATATCATTAATGACTCAAAACCCTAGTTCTCTTAAAATAGAACCAATTTCGTAAATTGATTGCATCCCCGAAATTAAACATATCGATCCATTTGGTTTCAATAATCGATGAACTTGCGACAGTCATTTTTTAGTTCAACTTTTATATTCTTCCATTGAATCAAATTTATCTCAATCATCATCGCAACCTTTGAACTCTGTGCCTTCAACTCTGTATAATTTTTTTCCATTCTTAATTTGCATAAAATAAGGAGGGTCAGCAAAGCAAAATTCAAAAGAATTGTCAGGCATGTTTTTCATTACCTCAATTGAATCGCCTTGTATTATTTTGTTAATTAAGTCCATTTTTACTCCATCTATTATTTTTGTACTTTTATTTAAAAATATACCTATTGTTCCTTTTGTGATTGATTTTTGAAAATAAATTCATTGGCTTTTTTTAAATTTTCACCGTTTGAAAATAGTTCTTTTCTTAATTGTATGTATTTACTATCATTTGATAATAGTTTTATTCAGCTTTTTTTAGATATTTTTAATAAAGCATCATAAATTTCATTGCTGTTTCCAAAATCAGGAATGTTTATTGTTTCATAAGAATCTTCATATCTTTTTCTAGTTAAGTAAGAAGTGAATTCGTTTCAGGCTTCTGCACCATTATTTAGGCTATGAAAAAATTCAGAGCCATAAAATAAATATATATCAGTATTTTTATAGCTTAATTTTTTAATTTCTGATTCGTAAAATTTCTTGTTTTTAGTTAAATTATCATCAATAAATCACATAATAGCATTTAATTTATGTCCCTTGTTGATATTCCTTATTAATTTAATTTTTTCATGAAAATTATTAAATTGACCACGTTTTTTAGTGCTATCATGGTCATCTCTAACCTTTTGTTCAACAAGGAAAAATGCACTTCCATCAGTAAAATATTGATCAGTATTTAATCAATTTTCACTTTCATTATCTTTGATATTTTTCTTTAAATTCTGATAGCCTAGACGTTCAATATAATAAGTTACAATTTCCTCTATAAACTCTCCAAATTTAATTTCATTACATTGCGTTACATTTTGTATGAGTTTAGTTTTGGCATTGGTTAATCGAAAAATTCCACTATATCTACTAGGATTTGAAATAATGTTTTCTAGCAAATCAACATAGAATTCATTGCCCGTCTTAATTTTTTTATTTAATAAATCTGTAAATTCATCATAACTTATTATCATATCTTTCCTTTATGCAATATTTATATTCAACTATTATCATAGTTAATTCACTTCTTAAATAAATATGCAAAAATACTCAAAAATAGTATTTAAATAAACAATATAAATTTTACTTATTTACCTATAAATCAGTAGTATATGCTGTTTTGGCCCTCAGTATTATAGAAACTGTAAGACTATCAAACATATTAAAAACAAATCTTAATAAATTCAAAAAAGTGGTAAAAACCACTATGAAACTATAAAGATTTTTTATTTAACTTGGTCATCATTTCCATATTTTTCTCATCTATCAACTTCATTATTGCAATCTTTAATAACATTAACGACGTCATTAAAAGATGAGATTATTGAACCAGAAGCTCTTTCGTGGCCACCGCCACCTCACTTAACAGCTACGTTTCTTACGCATGGGCCAATAGAACGGTATTCAACTCTAATTTTTCCGCTTTCTTCTTCATTAAAGAAAACTCAAAATGGATAACCTTTTAAATTTCCAATAATATTAGGTCTACATACTTCATTAGGTTTCTTTCCTAATTCAAGTGTTTCTTTATAAGTTAATGTAGAATAAGCAACTTTGCCCACTGTTTTTAAGTTTGCAAAAATAGTATTAGTTACTTTAATATCATCAAGACTAGTTTGTGCTAAACCATTAAAGATTTTTTCAGCATTTAAACCGTTTTTATAAAGAAATGCAGCCAATTCATGTGTTCTATATGAAACATCAGAAAATTGGAATCTGCCACTGTCTGTGACTATCCCCAAAAATACAAATGCTGCAGCTTTTGGACTAACTTTTCATTTTGCTTGGTAGGCTAATTCAGCAATCATTTCAGCGCCAGCAATTCTAGCTGATTCAACTCAGCGAGTACATTTGTCTAAGTCATCATCATTAGGATGGTGATCAATTCTAAGCGTTTCAAGAAATAAATTTTTGTCTAAAACTTCTCTATTATAAATTCTTTCTTTGTGATTAGCATCAACAACCACGCCAAGAGACTTAGCAATAATTTTATCATCTGGAATAGCATCAAAATCAAATTCCATAAAGTCTAATGTGTGATCATTATTTCCAATAGCATAAACTTTTTTATTTGGATAATTTTCTCTAATTAATTGTCTAAGTCCAAATTGACTACCTAAACAGTCACCATCTGGACGAACGTGATGAAAAATTATGATTGAGTCATATTTCTCGATTAATTTAAGTGCATCTTGTCATTTACCAACTACCATATTACCAGCCATTATTGTTCCTCTCATTCTTTAATTAGATCATTTAAATCACTTAAAACTTGTGGAATTTGGTCTCAATTTTCAATTGTTATACCAGCAGCATTATCATGCCCACCACCATTATATTTATTAGCAACTTTATTAACTAATGCTCCATTTGAACGTAATCTACCTCTAATCTTACCATCTTTAAGTTGAATAAAAAATGCTCAGCAATTATTATTTTCAATGTTTGCTAGTTCATTAACAAAAGAGGCAGCTTTTAAATCATCAAAACCATATTTGTGCATAATTTCGTCAGTTATACAATAATATAAGACTCTTCCACTTTTTTTAAAATTATTAAGAATTTCGCCAATAAATTTAATATCCGCCAAATTCTTTTTGTTTAATTCATCAAAAATTCTTTTAGGACTAAACTCACTTTTATCATATAAATGTGCCACCAATTTATGTGTTCTGCTTGACGTATCTGAATATAGAAATCTACCACTATCGGTGACTATACCCAAAAATATATGTTCAGCAGCCTTTCTATTTATTTCTCATTTAGCTGTTTTAGCAATATCAGCTATCATTTCTGCAGCAGCCACGTAGTGTTCATCAACTCATAGGTAATCATATTCAATATCACTGCCATTTGGATGGTGATCAACTCTTAATGTTGCACTAAATTTTTTATCAATTAACAATTGCGAACATTCAATCCTGTCTGAACTTGATGCATCTACTACTATACCGAGTGAATTGTTAAAATTAACTTCATCAATTTTGTTAAATTTATAATTCATAAAATTATAAACGCCGACATTATTGCCAACAGTAAATACATTTTTACTTGGAAAATTAGTCCTTATTAATTCTGCTAAACCAGCTTGCGAACCTAAGCAGTCGCCATCAGGTCTAATATGGTGAAAAATAATAATATTTTGATATTTTTCAATAGCATTAATTGCGATTTTTGCATTCCCAATCTTCATATTTTCTCCTATCTAAATTGTAAGTTATATAATTATAAATTATATTTATTCATTAACAAATAATGATATGCAGGTTTAGACATAGAGAAGTCATATTTTTTCTATATTTGTCTGTTTTATAGAAAAATTAGGCTTTTTTAAGCTTTTCCCAATTAATATAAATACCATTACGGATTAAATGGTTTATCATTTCGTTATAAATTATTTTATTTACTTCATATGTGCATATTGAGGCATATGTTTTGAAATTTTTAAATAAATAATAAAAACATTTCAATTCCTTTGTTCATCTTTGTTTATTTGAACAATTGCCACATAAAAAACCACCTTCTTTAAAATTGAAATCGCACAAATTGCTTGGAGATTTACAATTTATACAAGTATCAGTGTTTGGTTGAATACCATTATATTTAAGACTTTTTGAAACAATATAAGTTGTCAAATATGCTAGCAAAACATATGAATTTTGGGCATCAAAAGATTCTTTAAATTGTCTGTTATATAAATTTAAGCTATATTCATATGCTTCAAATATTTCAGTGCATCTATGAGTAAAATTTTCTAAAAATAAACCCATTTTTATAACAAATTTAATAGAAAAATCATCATGGTAATTTAAGCTAATGATATTAGTAGCTTTTTTTAATCTATTCATTTTTTTGTTAATGCGAGCTTGAAAATATTCAACTTCACAAATAGAACCAATTTGAAGATTAGCCCTATTTTTAGATTGTGATTTCAAAATTCCTGATGCAAATAGTGTAACTAAACCACGCTCAGATAAAGCAGTAACAATAGCAGCATTTGGCTCTTGCAAATACTCCTCAATTTTTAAAATAATCATTTTTTCTATTTTTTCACTCATAATATTTATCTTAATAAAATCATCTCATATTAATTTTGAATATTATAGTAAAATTAAAACCATTGCTTTAATTTTTATTATTATAATAAGTATATATTTATGTTTATTTTTAATATAAGCATCACGGAAGGGGTTTGCATGACCAATAATGAAGTTGAACAAATATTTATTGATATACTTGAGACAACACCAGGAGTTAAAAAAATCCTAAGAGATGATAATCTAATAACTCCATTTAATGTTCAAGAAGCAGAAAATTCAACATGAAATTTCAGCGCTACAATCAATATTCTTACCAACACAAGCGCAAAAGATCTAGTTAGAAATATAAGCAGTTTATTAAAATATGCACTTAAAGAAAAAGATCAAAAAGTTGGAAAAATTCATTTGTTCATAGGAGGTTTATCGAATGACTAAGGCAGAAAACAGCAAAAAAAATACATCAATCATTAACGGAAATATTTATTCAACTTTAATCATTTCTGGTGCAAATAATTTAATAAATAATAAGAATAGAATTGATGCTCTTAATGTTTTCCCCGTTCCTGATGGCGATACAGGAACTAATATGTCTAGCACTGTTGAAGAAGCTGTTAAGGCTTTAAAACAATCAAATAGTGCACACTTAGGCGAAGTATCAACTATTGTTTCTAAAAACATGCTTCTTGGAGCCAGAGGGAACTCAGGCGTCATACTAAGTCAAATATTTAAAGGCTTTGCTACATATTTTGCTGATAAAAAAGAGATTGATATTAATGACTTTATAAAAGGTTTTAGAAGCGCAACTGAAAGAGCGTATCAATCAGTTCTTAAACCTGTTGAAGGGACAATTTTAACTGTTATTCGTGAGACCACTGAAAACCTTGAAAAAAATATTAGTAATATCAAGTCCTTTGAGCAATTGCTAGATTTAGCCAAAGAATTTTCAAGAACAGCATGCGATAATACTCCTAGTAAATTGAAAATTTTACGTGAAGTTGGTGTTGTTGATTCAGGCGGTGAAGGATTAGCTACTTTTATTGCTGGTATGCAAAGCGCTATTTATGGAAATAATATTGAAATAGCTGATACTGAAATGTCAATAGATAAATTCATTAGTTCGGATGAAGTATATTCAGGTGAATTTGGTTACTGTACTGAATTTATTATTGAACTTAAAGAATTAGATGAATTTAATAAAAAAAGTTTTGAAAAAGCTATTGCTAAAAAAGCTAATTCTCTTGTAGTGGTTCAAGATAATGAATTATTAAAAGTTCACGGGCACACTCTTAAACCTGGTGACTTGCTTAACTTTGCCCAAAAATATGGTGAATTCATTAAAATTAAATCTGAAAATATGACTTTGCAGGCTGAGAGTACACGAAATAAAAATGTAGTTATTAATGATTTAAATATTGATAGCAATAGAAAATGCGCAATTATTTCATGTAATCTTGGATCGGGAATTATACAAAGGATGAAGGATTTAGGTTGCGATGTAATTGTTGAAAGTGGTCAGACACAAAATCCATCTGCTGCTGATATTATTGAGGCCATTAAATCTATTGAAGCTAACGACATTTTTATCTTGCCTAACAATTCAAACATTTTCTTAACAGCTGAACAAGCTGCTACAACAATTAATGATAAAAATATACATATTATTCATACAAAAAGTCAAATTCAAGGTATCAATGCTATGTTAGCTTTCAATAAGGACTCAAATGCCGAGGAAAATCAGGAATTAATGGATGAAGTTATGCAAATGGTAAAAACAGGCGAAGTGACTAAGGCTATAAGGGACACAAATATTAATGGTATAAAAATTAAAAAAGATGAATTCATTAGTATTCTTGATGGCAAAATTGTATCTTGCAAGCCTTCTTATTTAGATGCTGCTAAGCAATTAATTAAAGAAACAGCTACTGAAGATACAGAAGTTATTACAATTTACTATGGAGATGAAGCTACCGAACCTGATGCTAATGAATTAAGCAATTATATTTCGAGATATTATGATTGTGAAGTACAAATTGTTAATGGAAACCAACCTAATTATCACTTTTTGATAGGATTTGAATAAAATTATGAACACTTATAAGATAGCTTTTGATGTTAATGGTAATGACAATGGCCCTGAAGCTGCTGTTATTGCTAGTTGTGCTTTTTTAAAGCTTAACAAAAATTATGAAATTACACTAATTGGTAGTGAAAACGAAATAAATTCAGCTCTTAGTAAAATTAAAAATAAACCAGAAAATCTAAAAATCATTAATAATCCAAATATCCCTAGTGATGTTAAGAATTTTCATAAATCTTTAAGAGAAGACACTTCTATGAATATGGCTATTGACTTAGTTGCTAATGGCAAAGCTGATGCCGTTTTATCTAGTGGTGATTCTGGTACTTATTTAGGTTGCACAACTTTTAAACTTAAAAGATTGCCTAATGTTAGTCGTTCAGCATTCATGCCTTTGATGCCCACTATTATCGGTCGCAAGTTTCTACTTCTTGACGTAGGCGCTAATATAGAAACTAAAAGTGAGTATTTGGTTGAATGAGCTAAAATTGCCAATGTTTATGCGCGTGCATTGCTTAACACAACTAATCCTCGTGTTTCATTAATTAATATTGGCACAGAGGACTATAAAGGTCTTGAAATAGTTAAAAATGCCAATGAAGTATTAAAAAATGATAAATTTCTTAACTATAGAGGTTTTATTGAGCCTAGGGCTTTACTTGAAGGCACAACAGATGTCGCTATTATTGATGGCTATGGTGGAAACTTAGTTTTAAAAAGCCTCGAGGGTGCTATTCTAAGCTTCAAAAAATTATTAAAAAGCAAGATTATGATTAGTCCTATTCGTAAACTGGGGTATCTATTTTTAAAAGGCGCATTTAAAGATGTGGCTGAAACACTTGATTATCGTAATGTTGGTGCAGCATGAGTAATTGGTCTTAATGGAGTAGCTATTAAATGTCATGGCAGCAGCGATTCAAAAGCATATATTGGTGCTTTAAATCAAGTTAAATTAGCCTTAGAAAACAATATTTTGCAAGCTGTAAAAAATGCTATTAAGGAACCTAATGAATAATAAGTTAATCAGTTTTCTTAATAAATTTAACATCAAGCCTAAAAACTTTACTATTTATCAATTAGCATTTACACATGCATCGTCAAGCAAAAATAATCGTAGTAAAAATTATCAAACACTTGAGTTTTTAGGCGATTCTATTATTCAATTTTGTGTTTCTGATTTTCTTTATGATTTTTTTAAAGACAAAAATCAAGGACAGTTAACGCTAATTCGCTCGCAATTAGTAAGCACTAAATCGCTTAATAAATTAACTTCTAAATTAGGTTTAAAATATTTTTTAAGAATTACGTCTATTCATACAACTGAAGATGTAATTAATTCCAAAAAGGTTGGCGCTGATATTTTTGAATCACTAGTAGCAGCTATTTATCTCGATAGTGGATTAGATAAAGCATATTCATTTATTATTGAAACAATTTTAAAAGATATTAGTATAGATAAATTTGATAATGATCACTTAAAAGATCCCAAAACAGCATTGCAAGAATATATGCAAGCATTTAGCAAAAAAAGTGTTATTTATGATACCTATGATATAGGTAGATATATATTTGAATCTAAAGCTATACTAAATAATCAAATTTATGGCACTGGCAAAGGCAAAAGCAAGCTTGAAGCTGAAGAAAATGCTGCTTATAGCGCACTCAAAAAACTTAAAATAGTCTAATTATTTAAAATATTAATTATTTATAATTTATTTCATATTTATTTTAATGCGTAAGGAGATTTACATGAAATTAATTAAAGTTGAAGCTCATGGTTTTAAATCTTTTGCAGATCCTATTACACTTAAATTTGATGGTGGTGTTGCTGCCATTGTTGGTCCTAATGGTTCTGGAAAGTCCAATATTAATGATGCTATTAAATGAGTTCTTGGTGAACGTAGTGCTAAGGAATTACGGGGCGATAATATGGATGATGTTATCTTTGCCGGTTCAAAAACTGCCAAGCCACTTGATAAAGCAATGGTTACATTAACATTCGATAATAAAAATAGTCAAAGCAGTATTCCACATGAAACAATTACTATTAGTAGAGTCCTTGAAAGAGGCACAGGTGTTAATCAGTACTATTTAAATGGCGAAATTTGTCGGCAAAAAGATATCCGCGAAATAGCTATGGAAAGTGGTATTGGTAAAAGCTCTCTTGCTATTATTTCACAAGGTACTGTTAGTGATATTGCTGAAGCAACGCCAGAAGAAAGAAAAGCTATTTTTGAAGAAGCTGCGGGTGTTTCAAAATATAAATTCCGTAAAAAAGAAGCCCTTTCTAAACTTGCTAAAACACAAGAAGGACTTGACCAAATTCACTTAGTTATAGGTGAAATCGAAAGAAAATTAGTTCCATTAAGAAGACAAGCAGAAAAAGCAAAAGTTTATATTGCTAAGACCGAAGAATTAAAATCAGTTGAAGTTGGATTGTTAATTGACAACATCAAAACTTTTGGAAATAAATTTGAAGAGTTATCAAAAGAACTTGAAGGCGTTAATGAAACAAAAGTCGACTTAGATAAAAGAATTAGCGACCTTGAAATTAAAATTAATCAAAACACACAATTTAAAACATCTCTTGAAGCTGAATTACGTGAATTAGCTACTGAATATGATGCAGTTAAAGAAAGATTGCAAAATTTATCAATAGCTATGGCTCGTGAAACTGAAAGAGACCGTTTGATTGTTAGCGGAGACTTGCGCGTTAATAAAAGTGATCAAATTGAAGCATTTAAATCATTGCTTGAAAAATCAAGTCAAAGAATATCTTATTTCGAACGTGAATCTGCTTCCTTAAATAAAAGAATTTCAGACAATCGTGAAGTCCAAGATCAATATGACAATGAACTAAATCTTTTAAATGTTAAATTAAACAAAAAAGAAAGCGATATATTCAAAGTTCAAACTCACATTTCGCTTTTGCAACAACAAAAAGAAAGCAATTCATTATTGTTTAAAGGTACTAAAACTATTTTAGAAAACAAAACTATTTTTGGAAAAGGACTTAAAGGAACAGTTGCTAGTTTAATTAAAGTAGATAAACAATACACATCAGCAATTGAAGTTGTTTTAGCAAATGCACTACAACATCTTGTTGTGGATAAATCAGAAGTAGCTGTTAAAGCCGTTGAATTTTTAAAACAAAATAATGGTGGTAGAGCAACATTTATTCCGCTTTCATCTATTCAACCAAAAAGTGTGCGCGATGACCATTTATTAGCTATCCAAGGCCAAACTGGTTTTGTAGGTATTGCTGCAGACTTGATTGAAATTAATCCTATTTATGATATTTTGGCCAAATTCCTTTTAGGTAATGTAATAGTTACTGAAAATATTAAGCAAGCAGATTCAATTTCAAAAATATTAGAACACAGATATATGATTGCTACTCTTGAAGGCGATATCATTAGAGCAGGTGGTGTTATTGTCGGCGGTGCTAAAAGCAACGTAGAAACTTTACTTAATATCGATATTAAATTAAAAGAATTACAAGAATTGTTGCCAGGACTTGAAGCATCTATTGCTGTTGAAAGAACTAAGCAAAATGAAATTTTAAACAATCGTAGATCTTGTTTAGAATTAGATAGTCAATTAAAACAACAATATTCAAGTATTATTTCTCAAAAAAGTGCAGAGCAACAAATTTTTGATGAGCTAAATCTTAAATTAAGCAAGATTTCAGAACAAGAAGTAGAAATAACAAATAAAGGTGTGAGTGCCAAAAGCGATGAAGCTAATTTTGAAGTTTTATCATCAAGAAAAAGTGCACTTGAAGCAGAATATAGAGCTAAAAATGAACGTGTAAAGTCTTTAAGCCAAGAAATTAATTCTGCTCAAATGTTAAAGAACGATTATGATTCAACACTTAGAAAATTATTAGAATCATTTTCTTCTAAATTAGCAGATAAAGAAAAGTCAAAAGTGTTTGTTGAACAATCACGTGAAAGACTTGCTTCGCAATATAAATTAACAGTAGAAGCTGCTGAAAATCAAGGTTTTAAACTTGAAATTCCTTATGATCAAGCTAGTGAAATTGTTAGAGAAATTCGCGATGAAATTGAAAAATTAGGAAACGTTAACCTTGAAGCGCTTGAACAATTAGTAGAAGAAGAAGAACGTTATAATAAGTTTGCTACTAGCGAAGCAGAATTGACTCAAGCAAAAGAAACACTTGAAACTGCTATTAATGAAATGGATAAAATTATTGTAACTCGTTTAAGCAATATTATTCATGATGTTAATGATGAATTTAATGATGTTTTTGCCACAATGTTTGGCGGCGGCGGAGCTAGATTATTCTTTAGCGATCCAAAAAATATTTTAGATTCAGGTGTAGAAATAGAGGCAACCCCACCTGGCAAAAATATTAAAAATCTTAAGCTATTTTCAGGTGGTGAAAAATCATTAATAGCCATCTCACTTCTTTTTGGTATTCTTAAGGCTCGTCCATTACCTCTTTGTATTTTAGATGAAGTAGAAGCCGCACTGGATGAAGCTAATGTTGTGCGTTATGCTGAATATTTGCAAAAATTGAAAGAAAAAACTCAATTTATTGTTATAACTCACCGTCATGGAACAATGTCAAGAGTTGATACTTTATTTGGCGCAACTATGCAAAACCGTGGTGTTACAACCTTCTTTAGTCTTGAATTATCAGAAGCTAAAAAACTTGTTGAAGATGAACAAGATGACTACATAACTAAGGCTGAAAAAGTTAAGGCCGAAAAAGCAAAAGAAGAAGCTAATACAGCTACTGAATAAATTAAAAAAAGACTTCAATCGAAGTCTTTTTAATTTCGTGGCTATTTATCCACATAGCTAGTGTTAAATGAACCATAAACTTTTTCAATAGGTCTTACAACAATCCAAGCACTAGGATCTACAATTTTTAAATCATCCACAAAGTATTTAGCCTCAAGATAAAGCATTGCAGTTGTAATTACATATGTATCAGAATTTGAATAACCACCTTTGGCTGTGTAAATCGTATAAGCGTGTCAGTATTTTATTTGTTTAAAGTAATTGGTGAATATATCAAGATTTCTAGTTGAAATTTCAATTGAAACTTTTTTATATTTTGGATATAAAATGTTTAGCACAACATTGTTAATCATAATATATAAAATAGTTGCAAATTCTCTAACACCAAATACAGTTGCATGCGAGACATATCTATTTATATCATCAAAGGTTTTATTTTTCATTAATTCTAAGGTAACTGAATTAATATTACTTATATTGCTATCAGGGAATTTAATGCTGCCACTATTTAAAATAGTACTTAGATTAATAGCTTCTTTATGTGGTGCTGCTAGTCCAAAAACAATTAAGAAAAATGTAGAGCATGACAAATTAACAGCAAATAAAACAGAAGCAACACTTTTTTGTTTTTTAGTAGAAAAATAATAAGCGATAATATCTGTCCCACCAGTTGAACCACCGTTTTTTCAAGCAATAGCTATTGCAGTTCCAGCAAAAATTGACCCAATAAAACCATTAATTATAACTGGCCAACTATTTGCATTTTCATAAATTTTTACCAAATTATTGTTAGCATCTTTAATTTCAACTAGTTTATATCAACCGGGAACTATATTAATGTAGTCATGAATAAAGTCTTTAACTTGCGGAATTGTTGTAAAAATCATATTAGTGAATAATTGGAAAACCATAAACGCAACTGTAAGCAACGTAAAACTCTTTTTAATTTTGAAACCAAAACCCAGCAATAATGGCAAATTGACTCCAATATATAAAAGAGCGAAATATTTTTCTAATTCAAAATAACCCCTATCTTTTGATATCAAAATTGCTAGCATTGGGAAACCCGACAAACCACTAGGAATTGTATCTCCACGATTAAGAAAAGCAATTACAGCGAGATTAAAAATTATTGCAGAAATAAATATAAAAAATAATCTTTTAGCATATAGCAGGATAGTTCTTTTTTTAACATTTTTGCGTTTTTTATTAGCGTCATCATTATCGTATGAATAACGTGCCATCCTTAGACGTCATATTTTATCGTCTCCAAAATATTTTTTTAAATCTATGTTATCTTGATCATTCTCAATCTCTTTAAGATTTTGAATATTTTCTCTATGCAATTTCTTTAAAAGACTCTTACGTCGAGCGATTTTTATATTACAAATTAATTTAGACATATTGATTAATTATACATATAATTTATATATTTAGATATATAATATATTTTTAATATATTGCTATTTAATAGGCATAAATGAAAAAAAACAAGGAGAGATATATGGTTAAAAAAGTTTTTTCTTATGATTTAGATGGTACTCTTTTAATGAGTAATAATAAAGTTCATCCAACAACCAAAAAAGCATTTGAGGATGTCCATAAAGCAGGAGGAATAAACGTTATAAATACAGGCAGGGGGATTCTTAAAATATTCCCATTAATGAAGGAATTTCAGGGCGTTGATTATTTTATTTGCTCTAATGGTAGTTTAATTTATGATGCTAAGAAAAAAGAATATAAAACAACTGGACAATTAAGTCCAGAAGTTTTTACATTGATGTATGAATATGCTAAAAAGAATGATTTAATAGTTACACTTGACACTGCTAATTTTAATGGTACTTTTATACCCAAAAATTCTAGTGGCCAATTGCCTGATTGAATTCAAAAGCAAGACATTATGGACTTTAGCAATTTAAACATTTGTGACTTTGAAGTTCTTAACAATGTTGCTTATGATAAAGATTCTATTATTACTCAAGTTGCTATTAGAAATCCTATTGAAATAGCTAAAGACACAACTGAATATTTTAAAAAACTGTTAGGCGATAAATATGCTGTATATTTAACTAATTCTATTTATACTGATATAAACCCATTAGGAGTGTCTAAGTGGCATGGAATGCAAGAATTTTTAAAAATGTACAATTTAGAAAATTGTACTATTTATGCCTTTGGTGATTCTGGCAATGATGTTGAAATATTAAAGCATGCCGATTATGGCTATGCTATGGGGAATGCAACAGCTGACGCAAAAGCTGTGGCTACTGAAATTATTGGCGATTATAATTCAGGTGCTATTGGAATTAAATTACATGAAATTATTGGACATAAATAACATCAGCTAATTGAGTCATTAAATTAGCTCCTGATTTAATTAAAAATGTATTACCATCATCATAAGATAAACCAGGATAGCAATATACTTCCTTGCCAACATTTGCAAAACTTGTTGCTAAATGAATAATTCCTGAATTTCTTTTAGAACTAAAAATAATCATATTATTAGCAATTGCAGCTGAAATAACGTTTCTTTCTTTAAAATATCTTAACTTTGGATGCAATGTTGGCGGACAAACAGTAATGCATAAATCCTTTTCTAAATTGATATCCGGCATATTATATTCAAGTCCATTTGCTAAAACATATATAATCCCTTGGTTATTTTTATTAAAAATATCAATGATTTTTTGATCCATATTTTTATAATTATTAGTCAATAAAACAGTCTTTTTTGACAATTCATTGCATGTTTTATACATATTTAGACAGCTTATTTCATTGTCGATGTCTCCGGTTGCACAAACAATATCCTTATTTAGTAATTCTAAATTTCCTTTGTAAAATAAAACAAAAGGTGAATATTTAAGATCTTTTAGGCCTTTTGGGTATGAATCATCAAAAATTGTTAATGTTTTGATACCCTTTTCTTTTAAATTATTAATACAACTTTCTATTTCATATTGATTAACTTTTTTACCATTTTTTAAAGATTTAAAAATTTCAAAATTGTTTCCTTGATGTATTATTGATAAATATACTAACAAATCATTCATGTGTTTTTCCTCTTTCTATTCGTATTTAAATCAAATATTTTTATGTATTTAAAAGACGCAAAAAAGAATAAAAATGAGAAAAAAACCGATTTTTTCTATGGAAATATTTCTGTTTATATTATGAAAATGTCCCATAGTGCCAAAAATGACACTCCTGCGTTGATAGAATAATTATATATAGAGAAAAATCTATATAAATTAAATAACATAGGAGATTCATTTATGAACAAAAAAATACCTCAAAAAATGAAGGCTTTTGTTGTAACAAAACCAAAAACATGGAGTGTTAAAGAAGTTGATGTTCCAAAGCCAAGTTATAAAGAAGTTTTAATTGAAATGGAAACTTCTGGTATTTGTCATACAGATTTACACGCTTCAAATTACGATTGATTAGTTGAACCTAAATACCCACTCATTCCAGGTCATGAAGGAATTGGTAAAGTAGTTGCATTAGGTGAAGGCTGTACCCGTTTAAAGATAGGCGATAGAGTATGTTTAGCATGATTGCATGATGCTTGCGGTTACTGTGAATTTTGCTTAACAGGAAGAGAAACGTTATGTCCTAACCAAAATATGTCAGCATATACAAAAGATGGCTCATTTGCTGAATATGCTATTGGACATGAAGATTTCGTTGGATTAGTTCCAGAAAAATTAGACCTTATTTCTGGTGCACCTGTTGTTTGTGCTGGTGTAACAACATACAAAGCAATTAAACAAACTAAAACAAAAGCGGGCGACTATGTAGCTGTTATTGGTGTCGGTGGTTTGGGTCAAATGGCGATTCAATATGCAAAAGCTATGGGACTTCGTCCAATTGGAATTGATTTACAAGATGAAAAATGTAAATTAGCACTTAAATCAGGTGCTGAATATGCATATAATTCATCTAAAGATCCTAAATTTGTTGAAAAGATTATCGAAGTAACTGGTGGTGGAGTTCATGCTGTTGTTAACACATCGGTTCATCCAAGTGCTGCTGAACAAGGTATGAATATGCTTCGTCGTGGTGGCCGTCAAGTTCTTGTTGGTTTGCCAGCTAAAGATAAATTCGGTAAAGATGATATTAAAGTTTCAATTTTCTGAACAGTTCTATTCGAACGTGAATTAGCAGGTTCTATTGTGGGAACAAGACAAGATTTAGCTGAAGCCCTTCAATATGCTGCTGAAGGCAAAGTTAAGTCAGAAGTTACTAAAATTGTTAAACTTGATGAAGTTGCTGATATTTATGAAAAATTACAAAACGGTGAATTTTTAGGTCGTGCTGTTATCGATTTCAGAAAATAATAATTAACTAAATAACAAAATAGGCGTAAGCCTATTTTGTTTTATATAAAAAGCGAACTTAACTGCTATTGATTATGCAGATTTTTTAAAACCAGTTAGTGTTAATGTTTTTGTACTATTTGTAGTAAATTTGTTTCCAACTTTAATTTTTACATTTACAGTAAGAGTTCCTTCTGAATCATTAGGTACAGGAATTCCTACTATTTCAAGGCTTAGATTTCTTATTTTTGGATACTCTTGTTTTATAGCACTAGAAGCAGTAAATTCAATTGTTTTGTTAGTGAATTGACTAGCTAATCTATCTTGCCCTTGAATAACTAGATCATTAACAGTTAAATCATTTAAATATTGATCAAATTTTGCACGCGCTAAATAACCCGTTAATTTAATTTCATGTGGTGAGCTTCATGGTTGGTTGTTAACACCTTTTATTCTTATTTTAATAGTGATTGTTTTTGTGCCTAACTCATCATCAGGTATTGTTTTGTCATCATCCACTGATAATTCAATAGTTTCACCTTCATTGATTCATTCCGCCTTGGGTTTAATTGAAATCGAAGAACTATCCTTAGTAGGAATTTCATTTTTGTATGATTCATTATCTTCACCAATAACAATATCTTTGGCGCTAATTTCTTTAACTATTTTATCTAATGATCTAAAACCACTTTCGGTTATTATTACATCTTTGCTATCAAATAGTTTAGGATCATTCCCCTTTTCCTTATTAGTTAAATGAACACTAAATTGCAATAATCCTGTATTATCATCAGCTATGATTTTTTTAAAAACTATATCAATACCAGGCTTTCTATCGTCAATTTCATTTATAATTGGATTTAATTTTAGTTCAACTTGCGAAGGAAATAGATTTTTATCTAAATGCATAGCAGATTTAATATCAATTTTATCTAAAAAACTATTTAATTCTGGATTACTTCATTGTGTTTTGTAATCTTTAAAGCCATCAATGTATTTGAATCATCTTCCATATAATTTTTCATTTTTATATGCTTTGAACGAAATTTTAATTTTTTTTCTATCATCATCATTTTTTTCATTTTCTTCAGTATTTTCAATTTCATCAACTTCCACTCTTACATTATTTGGAGTTTCAATTGATAAGTAATCAGCATAATTTGATAAACTTATTTCTTTCTTTGAAATTTTGCCTTGGAATTCATTTTTGATTGAAAACTTAATATCACCTAAAAAACTATACTTTCCCGAACATTTACTACTTAATGTAGCAATTGATAATGATGAAATTGAAGCCAATGGTAAAATAGAAAGATTAAGAATTTTTTTGAATTTATTACTTTTCATGTTAGTGCCTCGCTTACATTAAACTATGTGAGTTTATACTCATAAAAATATTTACTCAATTATACTAATAAATAAAATTTAAAAATATATTATATTATTAAATAATTTTAAAATATATTAATAAAGGTTGAAAAGAGGCAATCATTATGGACTTCAAAGATATTTTTATTTGCACAACTGATACTGTAACAGGCATTGGCGGCCCTATTAATCAAAATACCTTAGAATGCCTTTATTGGCTTAAAAACAGGCCAATTAGCAAAAAAATAATGATTTTAGTTGGCTCCATAGAACAAGCTAAAAAATTCAAAGAATGAAACAATGTGGCTAATGAGTTTGCTTTAAAATACTGACCTGGTGCATACTCAATCATAGTTAATAATCAAGGTTTTAGAATGCCTAATAATAAAAAACTTTGTGAATTTTTAAATAAAAATGGTCCAATGTATGTCACTAGTGCGAACATTTCAGGGCAAGAACCGATCGATATAAAATGCGCTAATAAAATTTTTCCAGATGTAGTACATGTATATGACTTTGGTGCTGGCAATAATCAAGCAAGTAAAATTTATAATTTAGATACAAAGACATGAATTAGATAAATGATGTCTATTAATTGTGGTAGATAGGAGCCGATATGACTTTAAAAGAAAAATTTAAATTTATCAAAGATAAAAACTTAATCAAAGATAGACCATATTTATATTTAATCCCTATATTTTTTGCACTAATGATCCTGCTATCTTCTTTATTTGTTGGCTCATTTTTTATTTTTAATAAAGAAAAAGCTTTCTTGTGATTGCAAGGATTAGACAGAGTACACTATCAAGGACATTATATTTTTATTCACATTGTGTTGAGTATTTCATTAATTATTAGTTTCTTCATCTTTATGACATTTTTAACTAAACTTTTGATCAATAAATATTTTTATTTAAATATTTTTAGATGTTTAAAATGAGTCAAAATTATGTTTTTATTAACTGGTAAATTTAGTTTATTTAAGAAATTTAATGCTTCTATGGACACTTTTAGCCAGCAAGATTTTGAGTATATTAAATGAGCTCAAAAAAATGGTTTTGTAATTGTTGGAAACAAGGCTATTTCATATCGCTATAAAAATTATTATAAAAAATGTGATGATTTAAATTTCGTTGCTAATTCATCAAACGTAGCGCTTAAAAGCGTAAAAACGTTCGCTGGTTCAAAATTAGAAAAATTAGATTTATCTAGCTACAAAATTTCATTAAACGGTAAAAAAATGTTTTTTTCAATGGCTGAATATATACCATCTAAATTTATTAGTTGAAACATATTAATTAGTATTCCAACATTTAATTGAACAATAAATAAACAAATTATGGACATAATAGAGTTATTCGTTTTATGAAAAAACGATAAATACTCGGAAAAAATAATTAATGATATTGAAGAAGCTTTCTTTGATTTAACTTTTTTAATTCATAAATCAAAGATATGAAAAATCAATTCATATGTAAAACAATTTAAAGTTTTATATGTTTCTTTGTTTTTCAAAGCATATTTTACTAATATAGGTTTGCTTAACATTTATGATGAAAATGATACCAAGGCATTTATAGATTTTATTGAAAAGTATTGCAATAGATATAATCATTCCTTTGAGTTAATTTCATTTTTTAATGAAATTCTAGTTCAAATTCAAAAAGATAAAACATATAAACCAATATCAGATTCAATGCAAAAGTTAATAAACGAAAAGAAACATTTAGAAATTAAAAGAAGATTTTTAAATATTGACCAAAAAATTCAATTTATGACTAATCATTATCCAGAAGAGATAAAAAATGAAATTTTATTATTATACTTAAATGGCTTATTAAACGTCGGCGAAATAGATAATGAAATAGACAGCAGAATAATTTTAATTAAAGAAATAAATAAAAGTATTGAAGGTAATTATGAATAAAACAAAGTTTAATATTTCACTCATTCTATTTTCAATATTAATATTAGTTTGTGCTATGTTTTTAATTTCAATAATTATGTTTGTTAATGATGTTTTATATGTTAAAAAAAGCATAAATATAGTTAATAGCACAGTAGCAATAATTTTTAATTTTGTGATATTTTCATTATTAACTTTTGTGCTGCTTTGCTTTGCCATTTTTACTATAAATCAGCAATATTTTAGAATTTTTAAATTAATATTTTTAATATCATTAATGCTGCTCTTTATACTGATTGTTGGTTTTAATCCATACATAATGGACTATATTATTTTAAAAGCACGAACCAATAATCCTTGACTAATTAAACCGATAATTTGATCATTAGTGTTTATCACAACTTTGATGATTCTATGCAACAGTATATATTCAATTATTTATATATTTAAATATCATAAAGAAAATCAAAAGCAAATTAAAACCACCTAAGGTGGTTTTTTAAATTATTTGCTTTCAGGTTGTTGTGGTTGAGCAGGTTCTTTTTTAGCTTTTTCTTGTGAAGCTGCGATTACACGAATTCTATCTTTTGTATAAGGTATAAGAGCCATAAAACGTGCTCTCTTAACTGCGTTAGCAATTTTTCTTTGGTGTCTAGCGCATGAACCAGTGGCTGAATGTGGTTTAATTTGACCAGTGCCAGATAAAAATTTGTTAATAAAATCTATATTTTTGTAATCTACATATTCAATGTTAGAATCACATAGTGAACATCTACGTTTAATTATTTTACCTTTTTTAGCTTTTTTATTAAATGCCATAATATCTCCTATTAATCTTCGATTGTAATTTCATCAAGTTCAAAATTATTTTCTGAATCAGTTTTTTCTAATTTTTTATCTCTAATTGACTTAGGCTCAAGTAAAGTAATATTATCAATTGATACGTTTGTATGCGATACAACAGCACCACTTTCATTTTTATATTTATTTGTACTTAATTGCCCTTCAATAGAAACCAGCATACCTTTTTTTATGAAACGAGCCATAAATTCAGCATTTTTGTTTCAAGCAACTAGATTAACAAAATCTGTGTGATTATTCGAGTGATTGTTTAATGCTATTGATGTTTTAGCATATTTAATTTCACTTTTCGTAGTGCCAGATTTAACATCATTAGCAATACGACCAACCAGCAAAACTTTATTCATTTGGAACTCCTAAACTTGATTATTCAGCTTTTTTAGATGTATTATCTGTAGCTTTTTTAGTATATGGTTTTTTAGTAGTCTTAGTTTTAGGTGAAATAACTTTTTCTAAATTTTCAACAAGTTGTTTTGTGCTAGCACTTTTAACAGAATTTTTAGCGTCTCTAGAAATTCTTTGTCTGAAAGCTTTTTTTGATTTTTGCAAACCTTTTTCTGTATCAAGGTTAATAACCATTTGTCTTCATATGAATTTAGCAATATTTGCTTTACGAGTAAATTCAGCTATTAATTCACTTTTACTTTCAAGGTTGTAAACTATGTATTGAGCTTTTAATGATTTATTAATTGGATAAGCTAATGTTGAATTTTCTAATTTTTCAACTTTGCTTACGTTTTTCTTGCCAAATACTGACTCAACAATTTCAGTAGCCATAAGCATATCAATTGCTGGGTCAACAATTAGCATAATTTCGTATTTATTCATTAATTTATTCTCCTTTTGGACATCAGGACCAATTGTGGTCAAGGAGTATTTCTAATATTTAGATTTAATAATACAATAAGTAAAAATACTCAGTTGCTATTATATATCATTAGAAATATTTTAAAATTCATTTTTTAATAGAATTATTTGAATTAATATCAACTCAGTTAGCATTCACTTATAGTTTTGCTGTTTTATATTTCCATAATTTTTATATCATTAATATATTAATGATTATAAACATGAAATTTAATATTTTTTTAAAAAATAAATTTCTATTTTGTTATAAATTATTATTGTTATGAGTTATAAATTAGTGATAGTAGAATCGCCTAATAAAGTTGATACAATCAAAAAATATTTAGGTGATAAATTTAATGTTATGGCATCAGTTGGCCATATTGCTAAACTTAGTACCAGAGGAGAAATGGGACTAGGCATTGACCTTGAAAACTGAGAGCCCCAATATGAATTAGATCCTAGTAAAAAAGAAGTTGTTAAAAAATTAAAATCAGCAGTTAAGGATGCTGAATTTGTTTATATTGCTACTGACCCCGACCGCGAGGGTGAGGCCATTGGAGATCATTTAGTAAGATTTTTAAAGTGCAAAAAAGATCAATATGCTAGGATTAAATACAATGAAATTACAAAGGATGCTATTTTAAATTCAATAGCTAATCCTACTCAATTAGATGTTAATTTAATCGATGCACAAAAAGCCAGAAGAATGTTAGACAGAATTATTGGTTTTAGATTAAGCCAATTAATGAAAAGAAAACTTTCAAATTCACCAACTAATCCATCAGCTGGCAGAGTACAATCAATTGCACTTAAATTAGTTGTTGATAAAGAAAAAGAAATTGAAGCATTCATTCCAAGGGGATATCATACAATTGAGGCACAATTAAACAAGGAACTTATGGCTTCAATCTATATGGAAGATCATATTTCAGGCGAAAAGAATTGAGTTTATCCAGAAGAGTTAGAAAAAATTAAGTTAGAAATAGATAAAGAACCCAGCCATATATTAGAAGTAGTTGATGTGAAGGAAAGCAAAAAAACACTTTCGATTTTAACGCCTTTAAAACAGGCAGTTTTGTATAAAAGAAGTCCATTCAGTTCGAGAATTACTCAATCATCTGCACAAAGATTATTTGAAGGATATGGTGATGGTGGTTTAATTAGTTACCCACGTACTGATAGTACTAGATTAAATGATCAGTTTGTAGCTAATACTAAAAAATATATAACTAATAAATATGGTCAAAATTATATATTGGAAAATATTAAAAGTTTCAAAGGTGATCAAGATGCCCATGAAGCTATTAGACCTACTGATATAACATTAACTCCTGATAGTGCTAAGGAAAAATATAACTTAAATAATTATGATTATCAAATTTATAAATTAATTTATGAACATACATTACAATGTCTTATTAAACCACCATTAAGAGCTAACAAAACATATAAATTTACAAAAAATTCCTTAGATTTTAGAGCAAATGTGAGTTGAATTTTATTTGATGGCTACTACATTGTTAAAGGCGAAAGAGAGGAATCTCTCGATCCTAACTTTAATGTTGGAGATAAAATCAATGTCTTAAATTATCAAATTGAAGACAAAGAAACAAAACCCCCTGCTAGATATACTGAAGGATCATTAATTGAAAAATTAGATGAAATTAAAGTTGGTCGGCCATCAACATTTGCCACAACAGTTAAAACAATTTTAGACAGAGAATATGTAAATGTGGAAAATAACTCATTACATCCAACAACTTTTGGTAAAACTGTTTTAGAAAAATTGATTTCTGGTTTTCCTAATATCATTAATGAAACTTATACAGCAGAAGTAGAAGAGCAATTAGATTTAATTGCTTCTAATAAAATAATGGTGCAACCTGTTATGCAAGATTTTTACGAAAAATTTGAGCAAAATTATGATTATGCCACCAAAACAATGGAACATACTGCTATGCAACTTGAAGAAGTTGATGAAAAATGTCCTGAGGATAATGGCAGCCTTATTATTAGAAGAAACAAAAGAGGTGACAAATTTTTAGGGTGCAAAAACTTTCCTAATTGCCACTATACAAAAAATTACGATGATGGCAAACCTAAAAGAAGATTTTTCAGAAAATGAACAAAATCTAGTAATTAAAAATAGATTGATTAAAGCATCAATCTATTTTTTGTTATTCTGCGTTTACACAGCAAATAATTTCATATTAAATGATCCTTTTTCACTGTTTTATAGATGAATTTGTAAAAAAAACAATATTTTAAAAACATTGTTATTTTTTCTATACATATAATTTACTTTTAAATAACTAATATTAATCATTAAATTTAAATTATTTTAGTATTTAGTCATATAGTATAAAATTAATAATATTATGAGTATTAATTGATTTAAATCTACCGAAATGAAAATAGCTGAAAGGGTTCTTAGAAAAATTAATCAATTTGAACCTTTAATTTCAAAATTAACAGATGAAGAACTGAAATACAAAACAGTGCAATTTAAAGCAAGAATTGCTGATGGTGAATCGCTTGATAAAATAAGGCCTGAAGCCTTTGCTGTTTGTAGAGAAGCAACAAAAAGAGTATTGAATAAAAGACCTTTTGACGTCCAAATGATAGGTGGTGTTTTACTTGATTTAAGTTCGATCGCGGAAATGAAAACAGGTGAAGGTAAAACAATTACTTCGATTGCGCCAGTTTATTTAAATGCTCTAAAAGGCAAAGGTGCTATTGTTTCAACTGTTAATGAATATTTAGCTGAACGGGATGCTGAGGAAATGGGTCAAGTATTTAATTTCTTAGGCTTAACAGTTGGTATTAATAAAGCACAAATGGACCCATCATTAAAAAGAGAGGCCTATGCTTGCGATATAACTTATTCAATTCATTCTGAACTAGGCTTTGATTATTTAAGAGACAATATGGCAGAGAGTATTTCTGAAAAAGTCCAACGTGGTCTTCATTTTTGTCTAACTGATGAAGCTGATTCCATTTTGATTGACGAAGCCAAAACACCATTGATTATTTCAGGCGGGCAAACAGAAGATTCTAATGTGTATTTAGCATCAGATCAATTTGTTAGAACTCTTGATGAAAATGACTATGAAATAGACGAAGAAACCAAAGCTATCTCATTAACATATAACGGCGTGAAAAAAGCAAATCGTTTTTTCAATTTTGATAATTTATATGATATTAAAAACTCAGAAATTGTTCACCGGATTCAAAATGCATTAAGAGCTCATAAGGTCATGAAGATCAATGTTGAATATATTGTGCGCGATGGGAAAATAGAATTAGTTGATGCCTTTACAGGACGGATTATGGAAGGTAGAGCATATAGCGAAGGCTTGCAACAAGCACTACAAGCTAAGGAAATGGTTGAAATTGAAGCGGAAACTAAAACACTTGCTACTATTACATATCAAAATTTTTTCCGTATGTTTGACAAATTGTGCGGAATGACTGGTACAGCTAAAACAGAAGAGCAAGAATTTATTGATATTTATAATATGCGTGTTAATGTTGTGCCCACTAACAAACCAATGATTAGACAAGACTTACCCGATTCAATTTATGCTTCATATGAAGCAAAATGAAAAGCAGTAGTTAAAAAAGTTAAAGAACTTTATGACAAAGGACAACCGGTTTTAGTTGGAACTGCGCAAATTGAAGATTCCGAAATATTACACGAGATGTTAATTAATGCCGAGATACCCCACACAGTTCTTAATGCTAAACAAAATGCTTCTGAAGCTGAAATAATTTCTCATGCTGGTGAAGTCAAATCAGTCACAATTGCAACTAATATGGCTGGTCGTGGTACAGATATTAAGCCAACAGCAGAAGCTTTAGCACTTGGCGGTTTATATGTTTTAGGCACTGATAAAGCTGAAAGCAGAAGAATTGACAACCAATTGAGAGGTCGTTCTGGCCGGCAAGGCGATCCTGGAACATCTAAATTCTTTATTTCTATTGATGATCAATTAATGCGTAGATTTTCAAATTATGAAGAATTTAAAGATCAATTCAAAGATGAAGGCGACAAAGAGGTTACTACCAAGGCATTAATTGCAGGCTTTAATGCAGCCCAAAAGAAGATTGAAGGTTTTAACTACGACACTCGTAAAAATGTGCTTCATTATGATGATGTTATTAGACAACAAAGGGACTTATTTTATGCCCAACGAGATTTAATTTTAGTAAATGATGATGTTGAATTTATTATCAAAAGAATGTTTAAAAGTACGGCTAATAATATTGTTAATATGCCTAGATTTAAAGATAATGGCAACACTTTTAAATATCATAATTTTGTTGAGTATGTTAATAATGAAATATTAGGCAAATCTATAAGGATAAAACTTTATTATGATGATATTAAAGAACTTCATGATGCTGATTTGGAACAATTTTTTGAAAACTTTTTAGTTGGTCAATATAAAAAATGAAGAAATATTGCTATTGATAAAACTGATTTAAGCTACACACGTTGATATGAAAAAAGAATTGTTTTAGGAATAGTTGACAAATATTGACAAACACATATTGATACAATGGATAAACTTCGTTCTCATACCAATTTAGTTCAATATGCTCAAAAAAATCCTTATCAAGTTTATACACAAGAAGGTGGCAAAAAATTTGATGAAATGCTAAGAAATGTAGCATTTGATGTGGTAAAAGAAATTTTTAAAGATCGCTTAGGTTCAGAGACAAAAATAACCTTTGATATGGAAAACGATCCAATATTCCAGCAATTACTTGAAACAATAATTTTAGATAATGTTTCTGATGAAAAGAAAGAAGATTTCTTAATAGAAATGTATGAAAATATTAAGAATCAAATTGCACAAGGTGTAGACAGTACACAGGAAGATAATAGCGCTGAAAATAGTAACCAAAATTAGCTATTTCTGCTATAAATTAATCAAATAAGTAAGTTTTCACTTACTAAAATTTAAACTTATGTAAAATATAAATAATAAATTGGAGGTGTTATGGGAGTTTTAGATAAAGACAACAAAGTTAGTGTTTGACATGTTACACCAAAAGGTAACATTTGACAAGTTAAAGGTTCTGGCGCACTTAGAGCAACAAAAACTTTTAATACGCAAAAAGAAGCTATTGATTATGCCGATGAATTATCAAAAAGAAATAATGGAACAGTTTTAATCCATAGAACAACTGGAAAAATTAGGGCAAGCATCAATAACAAAAATAAAGCAAAAAAATAGTTAAGGGTTGCAAAATGTTTTGGCTTACAAATTAACTTTATTAATAAAAAAAACACAATCAAGTTTTATTGTGTTTTTTTAAATCATTTGTTTTTGTTTCTTTTGTCTATTATA
>NZ_JNJV01000012.1 GCF_000702785.1 Mycoplasmopsis primatum ATCC 25948
AAAAAATCTAAAAAAATATTATTATTATCACTTTTACCTATTGCTGGATCTATTCCACTTTTAGCTAGCAATTGTAGTACTAAATTATCTGATAATGATATAGCTCAAATTTTTGCTGAATCATCACAAGTAAAAGAAGGTTTTCCAGAAACATGATATAACGCATATTCTACGTCTGTTGCTTATAAAAAAATTAGTGAAAACATGAATAATTCTTCATTTATAAAACAAGTTAATAGCAACGCCAGAGCAAAAATTATTAATGTTTATGCTAAACTCAATGAGTCTCAAAAAAATCATACAAAAGAATCTTGAATCGATGTTTATTACGATTTGCAATATAAAGATATTGTGGCTTCAAACTTTTTAAAGAAAACAGATAAGATTGATAACAAATCTTATGCCTATCATTTTAAAACTAAGGCCTTTTTAAAAGATGAAGAAGCAAATGTCACTAAATTTAACGAATTACGCAAAGATGTTTTTGCCAATGTTGAACTAAAAAAAGAAGTATTTTCATCATATGATCCACAAAAATTTGTTGATGAATTAGCAAAAACAATCGACAAAAATGGTGAAAAAATTGTTGAAAAAGTGGGAGATTATTATGCAGTCAAACTTCTTGACTTGTATAAAAAAACACTTAATAAGAATAACTTAGCTAATATCTATTTACAAGATAGTGCTAAAAAAATTATTGAACCCAAAACAGCGAGTGAAACTAATAATGATTATGAAATCCTTGCTTCTAGAACACATATAAAGTGAAAAACATCAGGAAATGATTCAGTTAGTTTTCAATTTTATATAGATGCTGGTGACAAACAAATACCTTGGAATCCACTTACATTAGCTGGTTTTAAAACAGTATCTAATAAAATTCATGACGGTAGTGAATCTATACAAAACGGTATTAATTATCTTGAATTATATGATGCTGATTTTATAATTAATGATAATGTATCAAGCGGTCAAATTCCATCCATTTTCAATAATACATTGAAAACGAATTCTAATGCTGTTTATAATAAAAATGAATTAGAAAGCTTTAAAAAATCAGGTTCAAGTTCGCATAAAATAGAAAAAACATTAGAAAATAGTGCTAATGTTAATGTTTCATTAAAAAAAGAAAAAGAAACATCGGTTGATTTAACTTATGTGGAAAAAGAATCAACTGGCATTGAAGTTAAATTATTAAATTCTTGGCCTGATGATAATGCACCAACTATTACTATTGACTACGTTCTAATTTTATATAAAGAAGTTGAAGCTAATGGAAAAAAAGAAAAGATAGAAATAGCTAGAGTGCCTAAAACTAAACAAGTTTTAGATCCCAATAGTAAGCTTATTACAAAAGCGCAAAGATTAAATGATCTTGCAACTACCATTACAAATAAATTATCATCTAATGAAGATTATGAATTTAATAAACAATTCATTAATTTTCAACTCACTGATGCAATAAATCACCATGATAGAAACAGATGGTTTGTTAATAATAATAAAAAACAAGAATCAAATACGCTTGCTTCTTTGTTTATGCTAAGGCAAGCTATTCAAAGAAATGTTGACTTTGACATTAATAATATTAATTCAAACAGCCTAGCGGATGAAAATGTTAATAAAAATTTTGACTGGTTTAGTTCACAATTCATGAGTAATTGAACTACGAATTCAAAAGTTATTGATGTAATTAGCAAGGACAATAATATTTCAAAAGATGATAAAGAATTATTGAATGAATTATTAGTAGGGTACAAGATTATAAATATTGAACCAGCTGATAATGAAGGAAAAATATATGCTAATGTTAATTTAACATTTATTACCAACAGTTCAATAAATGTTGACTTTAAAATACCAATCGATTTAATACAATTTAAAAATGATAAAAATGATAATAACGACAAGAATAATTATTTTAATTTAAATAATAACGAATCAATAGCATTTAAAAAAGAAATAGAATTTGATTATGATGAAAACACTTCTGTTAAGTTAGACAAAATGGGTGATTTAATTCCATTCTACAAATTGTGAACTAATGATGGTATCGATGGAATTGATGAAAAAAATAAAAAAAAGATAGATACACTCATTAGCGAATGAGAAACACAGAACAAAATTGATTGAGTTAGCTCTAATTTAAAGGGTTTTTCTGATTTAAAAAATGTTGATTCAAATAATTCTATTTATGAAAAAATTAAATATGCTAACAAATATAATAACACTGATCATTCATTAAATTCAACCGACAATAATGATTGACTATTATTAAGAAAACTCGGAAGAGTGAATTTTGATATAACTAAATTTTCTAAATCATCGAACAATTCTCTGGATCTTTCAATTGATTTAAAATACAATGATCAAGTAATCAAACGTGATTCAAAGGATTCATCATCTGTTAAATTCATTTTCAAAACAATGTCAAATAAAACAAAAATGATTAGAGAAATTGCAAATAAAGTTAACAATGAGGTGAATGAAATAAAGGAATTAATTAAAAAACACAAAAATGATTTATATGGCCAAAACTACTTCTATTATAATAACTACGTAGTTAATATTAAAAATATTCAAAGTGAGATAAATAGATTAATTCATTTAGATAATTTGTCTGCGGTTTCCGAAATTAATGATTTATTTTTTGGAAAAGACCCAACAAATGGCATTGTTAATAGATTAAATTCAATCATTATGAGCTTTTTAAAACCAAATAATAAAGATTATCCGGGTGATAATATTTATGCAAAATACATTAATGGCATTATTGAATCACAATTCAAAAATCAGGAATTATTAAATAAATCTATAAGTTTTGGTAATGACAAAGAGATTAGTTTTATTAAATTGTTTGAAAATAATTTAAAAAATAATTGGGATGAAACTAAAATTGAATATTTTCAATTTGGAAATGTGACTGTAAAAAACAAAAAACTTTCATTGAATACTCATATTTCCACTGATTGAGATGATTTAGCAAATGATACCAATTTTGCTACAAACCTTGATAATATTTTAAAAGATCAAATATCTATTAAACCAGTTACTAATAAATTGGATTCATTTTTTAAGACATATAAATTAGACACAATTAATGACTATATATATTTATATCAATTGCATCCTTCTTACATGAGTTTTGTAAAAAATATCGCTGATGGTTTAGATGGCAAATTAAATGGCATAGATAATGATGCATATAAAGAACTTTATAAAAAATTAATAAACAATTCATCCATTAAACTTAATCCTATTTCAGAGACATCTGGTTTGTTTAATATATTTAATACAACATTATGGATGGCATTAATTGACTTATTTCCAAATATTAAGAGCAAACATTCAAAAAGAGATTTTGGTGAAATAAGAAACACTGCAACTTTAAGAAGTATTGATGCTATTAAATCATTTTTAAATAATGAAAAAGACAAAGATAAATTATTATATAAACCAAGTGATGGCGAAAATGGATTTTTTAAGTCTTACAGTGCAAAATTGCATGAGTTATTAAAAATGTTTGCTTTTCTCCTTTATACTGAGAATTTTGCAGAAGTTTTAGAAAATGGTAACGAAATAAAAATATTGTGAGAAGAAGCTCGTGAAATTTTTAAGAAACTTGCGGATTTAAAACCCGATAACTACAAAATTAATGGTCTATCATATTATGAATATTTTGCAAACCCAAGCGATAAAGAGAAATATACTTTAACTTTAAGCTATCAAATTGATGAGTTTAATAAAAAATTCAATAATTTACTAGTTAAAAATACAGATAATAATATTTTTAAAACATCGGAATGAACTACAAATAGTGAGCCAAATATAAATAATATATTAGAATTCTATAAGAATATTGTTTCTAAATTCGATAATGATCAGAATTCTCAATTTTTAAATAAGAATTATATGTTTAAAGCATTTGAAACAAAGAATAATTTTGAATTGATAGATCATGCGATAATTAATGAGAAATTAGTATTAAATCCATCAAATATTTATTCAAATACCTTAAAAATAAATAATGTTATATCTGAATTAGAGGAAATTAGTAAAAATCTTATAAACATTAAGAATCATATGAATAATTATGTCACGGAATATGTTAAAGCAAACATGCCGCCATTTAAGATTAGTCCTGATGTGCTATTAAAAATTTCAAATACATTAAAATGATACAATGATAATATCACTAATGTAGAGAATTGAAGTGATTTACTGCATAATATTATATTGAAAGAACTAAATAATAAAAAATACAAAGATGCTATAAATGCTCTTAATGGTTTTAATCAATCTATACATGACTTCTATGATAAACAAGAGAACTCTGTTTTTCATTATGAAGCTAAAGACAATAGTTTTAAATTCCCAATTTTCCGATTTAAAGAATTTAAAAATCTAATCCAAACAGGTGGTGAACAGAAATTAACCCTCGATAGATCAGATGGTATTATTTCATTAGTTTACACTACTAATGAAAATAATAAAATTAAAGTTCTTGATTTAATAAATGTTACTAAGGATGAATATACTAATTTAAGTAATGCTAATATAGAATTAAAAATAGTAAGACATAAGAAATCTGTAGTCATTAATTTATTTATAAATGAAACACACACTGCTTACACACGTCTTTATTATGATTCTGTATTCTATAGTTGATTATTCTCATAGCAACACTAAGAAAAATAAAGTGTACAACACTTTATTTTTTAATGTGAATTAATCTAATTTAGTTAAAGTTACATTATTGGTAAGACTTAAATATTTATATAATTCTTTTCAACATTGTGGATCGACAACGCGATAATTAATTATTTCTTTATCTTTTTCTTTCACTGTTTCCTTCTTAATAGTGAATGTTATTTCTTCATTAACTTTAGTTAAAACGTTTCAGAAATTGTAGCTAATTGTTTTTTCTTCTTTATCTTCTTTGGGTTTTTTATCGCCATAGAGAACATCTATTAATTTAGGGCTAATGTGTGTTATGTTGTCATTTTCTTTAATAAAAAATGAATTTAAGTTTTGATTATTGTACGATAAGAAACTCTTATTGTCCACAATACCATCTTTATTAACAATTCTTAGGAATCTATTATTTTTGAATTTGTCAGAATAGTAAAAGTAATATGAACTATTAAATCCTTTTTCTAAGAATAGTTTTTTAAATGTTGTTTCATCAAGAATACGAATATCGTCATCTTCTAAAGAACTATAAATCTGTATAGTTGTAGATTTGGATAAATCTAGCATATTTTTACTATATATAAAGTAATATCCATTTTCTTCATTATAGTTTTGAATAGCATTAATAGGTGAATTAGATACAGCCTTTTCAAGTGTTTTAACAAAGTCATGATATGTAATACCATTTTTGTTTATATTTTCAATTTCCTTACTGGTAAAAATATTTTCCTTAACTTCTTTTTGTTTTATAACATTAAAAGTAGTTGTATTAGGCGATGTGTTGTTAGCAGTGGAAACATTTAAATTGTTCAAACGAATAAAATTAATATTATTGTAGTGAATATTTATTTCAAATATATTTCCGTTTTGTTTATTTAATTTAATATGAGATTTTGACGTATCAAAAGAAAAGTAAGCATTTTGTGACAAATAAATATTTTGTTCAATATTTAATGTCCCCAAAACATCAGAGCTAATTTTTTTTGACAGTAAATCATTTGGAATGTCATTAATAAGATTTTGTAATTTCAAATCATTTTGAATAGTAGATTTAGGTATTGTAATTAAATTGTTATCAGAACCAATACTTAAAATATTATTTTTATCTGAAAAGTTATACGTATTTTTAGTATTTGAACTAGTAAATGAAGTTATAAAATTTGGATTTAAATTGTTATATATGCGTGAAGCTTTATCTTTTAATAAATTATTGATTCCTTTAGCATTAGGATCGGTGTCTTTATATGTAGGGAAGTGAATGTTAATCTTAAAGTAATAATTATTATTAAATAATGTTTGTAAAAATATTTTTTTATCACTATTTATTGTTTCATTAATATCATATGGTAATAATTCATTAGATGAAGAAACCACGCTAGGCGAAAATCATAAAAAGTTTGTGCCACTTTCTATTTCTTTTTTAATATCTTTATTTTGCAAAAAATCACTAGTTAAATCTTTAAAAGATTTAGATGTTCTGGTCTTAACAATAATTTCCTTATTTTGCCCATTTATAGATTTATATTGCAAAATAACATTGGCGTTTGTTTTATGTGAGTAAATAAAAGGAACAGCAATAGTGCCAGCTGTAATTATACTTGCGCTAGATATTAGCAAGGCAATTTTAATGGTATTATTTAATTTCATTTTTATATCCCCTTTTTGATAATATCTAGGTTGATAATATTGTTTTCCTCATATATTTGTTGATTAAATAGATTGTTTAATTTTTCTATATATTTATCTCCAAAATCATAAGAACTATTAATGGTTATATTGTTGAGACTATTATAGGTAGAATCATTTTCATAATTAAAGTTTTGGAAGCAATAATCAGTCAAAGCAAATAACTGCATTATGTTAACTGCTTCATTAACTTTACATTCTTTAATTATTGATCGTAGAATTTGAGGGCTAGCATATTGCAATCTAGGATTCTTATGAATAATAGCATTTCGATATTGTTCAAGTGTAATTTTAGTATTTCATATATTTGCTTCTTTATTTTCTTCATTGCCATAGTAATATAGTTTGGAAGACGATTCCTTAGTTGCATTCTTATATTTATCTAGTGAAAAACCATAGTTGTAGTTAATCAAATTTAAAATTTTTGTCGGATTGTTATTAACATCAGTTTCGAAGTTTGCTAGCACTTTGAATATAAGATTATTGGATGAATTTGAACCTTTAAAAGAAGCCTTGATGTTGTATATAGCATAATAAGGAATTTGAATATTTATCTTGTCAATAGTTATAGGCGTAATTTGTTCAATCTTTTTACTATTAGCATTATATGAGTTAATTTTGATTGATGTTGCTTTAAAATTGTCTTCTTTTATTGCATTATCTAATGAGTCATATGTAATTTTAGAATAGTTGGCTTCTTTAAGTAAATCGGTTTCAAAACCAGGTATAAAATAGTTATTTCTTACTTTTTGTTCTTTATTATTGATTTTAAAAAATTTAGAGTTGATGTATGAACTTAGGTTATCCTTAAAACTTTTGCATAAATTTTTAAATTCAGAATCACCAGCATTAGATTCTTTTCCGGCTAATATATTAGCTGTTTCATAAAGAGAATTTTTGATGTTTTCATCTAAATTTTCTAGGTATAAACTAGCACATGCGACAAAAATTTTTTTAATTATGGCAGGTTCATATTGGTATGGATTATTACTACTATCTTTTAGCTCTTTAAAATATATTTTGTTAAAAACAGTTCCCAACATCTTAAAGAATTTACCCATACTTGAATTGTTTCAATTCAAATTAACAATATGGTTAATAAATAAATCTTTATGATGAATGTTTTCATTTATACTTAGCTTATTATCAACACTAATTTTAAATGGAGAATTAAAATTTACATCAATTTTTTTATTATCATAATAATTAGCAGTAGCTAATTTTACAGTGCCTTTTTTAAGCTCAACAAGTAATCTATCAATAATATGTTCTCTGTAATTGTAATATTCAACATGATTAGTGCTACTTATTTCATCAGTAGGTCAGTAATCCTTAATTAAAAGAGATTCAAAAGTGGTTGTTGGTTGCCCATTAATTTCTTCACTTTTAACAATGTTAATAATTTTGTCATTAAATAAATTTATATTTCTAGATAAAGGCTTAAAAATTTTCTCAAAGTTAGTTCGTAAAATTTCTCTAATATCATTTTCATTATCGGTAACGGCACTAAATATTAAGTCGTTGTCAAGCATAATTTTATAAATTTGTTTATCAGGACTATGATAAAAATTAATAGCAAAAAATCGTGGCAAGATTTTAAATCTTCTATTAATGCCAAAATTTTCAATATGGTTATCAGTACTAAATACTAATTTATGTTGATTAAAATCGTATGCTAAAGCAGTAGCTGTATCTTGCCAAATAAAGCTTTTTTTATTATCTGCGTCCTTATCTTTAGCTATTGCTTCTCACTCTAAAAAGTTTGGTGTTTCAAAGCTATTACCTTCTTTAACCATATCATGCTTAAATTCGTTTATAGTTTTAATTTGATTTGAACTACGGCTAGCTAAGCCGAGCACACTAACATCTAAATTTTTATTGGCCTCTAAATTTATATTTACTTTTTTGCTATCTCTATTATTTTTATCAACAAGATCTCATCATGATGATGAGTTGAAAACATATTCAACATTATAGGTTTTGTCTGCGGTTTTAATTTTTGAATAATTACCTTTTTGTAAATTCTTATCTTTAATTAATAGATTATCTCCCACAAGGTCGCCATCATATTTAAATGGAAGATTTACTGAACCATTAAATGAAAGACGAGAGATAATATTTTTAAGATTATCTTTTTCGTCTTTGTTATTAAAATAGGCATTTTTGGAAAGAATTGGATAGCGAGATTTAATTTCAAAAACATAATGATTCTTTTTATTAGTGTTTTCTGTTGGTGCCGGATCATTACATTCAAAAGGCAAATCTTTTCATGATTTAATTTTATCTAAATCTTTATCTTTAACATCTTTTAAATTAATTCAAGGAGAGTGTTTAATAGAATTATAAAAACCAATAGCAATTTGATTTCTAATTACTTCTCTTTGACTTGCGTCTAAACTATCATAATAATCATCAAATTCTGCATCAAATGATAAATGAAATGATAGATTAACTTTTTCATCTAAATCAGTAAAAGGCAATATTACAGTTTCATTTTTATTAATTTTGGCACTACTTGTAATATTTTGATTGGAATTTTTAAGATAAATTTTATCGCCAAGTGAAATAATGTTTTTATTTAAATCTGACGCCAATTTAGCTTGATAACTTTTTACAACGCTACTAGTTGTAATATCATTAGCAATTGATGCTAATGCTGTGCCTTTTCTTACTCTCAATGTATATAAATCTTTTTCAGTATCTTGATATTTTGCTTTGATAGTTATGGTTTTAAATGAATTAGCAAAATAAACAATAGGAGCAATCACGGTTGCACCTGCTGCTATTGCTACTGACCCCAGAATTATTTTTTTAATTGTTTTAGCCTTCAAATTCTTTTGCATTTTAGCACTCCAATTTGGTCATAAATAATATTTAATATTAATTTAATTTATTATACTATAATTAATATATTAATTCATATATATACATATTATTAAAGTATAAGGAGACATACAATGGCTTACAAGAGACCTCAAATTTCTAATGAAATTGTGCGCCATATTGGTGAAATTTCAACAACTGTTGGTGGTTATAAAAAAGAACTTAATCTAATTTCATGAAATGGTGGCGATGCAAAATATGATATTAGAGACTGAAACAGTGATCATTCACGTTCAAGCAAAGGTATTACTTTATCAATTGAAGAATTAAAAGCTCTTAAAGAATTAATTGATAGTGAACTTAGCAATTTAAAATAATTGCACTTAATTCTAATTAATAAATAATTTTCCTTAGATTAAGGAAAGTTTTCATTTTTAATAAAGGAAATATAGAATGATTGAATTAACAAAAGTAAAGACAAGCGATAAAGAACAGATTTTGAGTTTCTTAAATAATGACAAACTTATGAACTTTTTCTTTATTGGAAATATTCAAAATTATGGTTTAGATGCTGATTTTATGCCTATTTTGGTGCATAAAAATAGCGAAAAAGCAATCGATTGTGTTATCTTAATTTACTATACAACTTTATTAATTTATGATCCTTTTTGTTTGATTAAAACAGATCAGTTATTAAATTTAATCAAAAAATATAATATTACAACTATTAACATTAGTAATAATATTTTTAGAAACTATCAATTATATTTTGAAGGCAACCCCAACATTTTTACTATTCATAAACAAGAATTAGCTTATTGTAATAAACATATTGATGGTTATGATATATCACAAGTGGTTAAGGCTAATGAAAATGATATTGAAAATATTGTTAATTCTAGAATGCAAATTAAAGAATTCGCTGATTTAATTTCACATTATAAAGACGAACTTGAAAATTACAAAAAAGCCTATAAAACAGGAGTATCAAGCCCATTTATTATTAAAAAAAATAATAAAGTTATAGCAAATGCACTAATGGCAATCCAAACTGATGACGTTGCTATTATTGGCGGAGTATTTTGCTTAGATGAGTTTCGCAACCAAGGTTTCGCTACTAAGACAGTTGTGGCTTTAACCAATTATATAATTGATGATCTCAATAAGAAAGCTATGCTTTTTTATCATAATGAAGCAGCCGGAAGACTATACCAAAAAATAGGTTTTCAAGCATGCGGTAATTTATATACAATTTCAATAAATAAAGAAAACATTTAAATCTAATGGATAAATAAGGAAAATAAGATGCTTAATTTTTTAGAAAATAGGATTCAAAAATCAATTAAAAAAATGGCTAGTAAAACAGTAGTCAATGAAGAAGATATATTAGCAGTTACTAGAGACATTAAAATGGCATTATTAGAAGCCGACGTCAACTTAAAAGTTGTCAAAGATTTTATTGCTAATGTTAAAGAAAAAGCTTTGCAAGCTAATTTGGTAGGGACACTAAATGCTGAGCAAACTATGATTAAAATTGTTCATACTGAATTAGTTGATATTCTAGGTAAAGAAGTAAAACCGGTTGAAATCAATAAAAAACCAACTATCATTATGATGACCGGCTTACAAGGTAGTGGAAAAACAACAGCATGTGCTAAAATTGCATTCTTTTTACGTAAGAAAAAATTAGTTGAAAAACCTCTTTTAGTAGCTGCTGATATTTATCGTCCTGCTGCAGTGCAACAATTAGTTACATTAGCTAAAAGCATTCAAATTGACTTTTTTGAAAAAGGAACAAATCATTCTGCTCAGGATATTGTGACTGAAGCACTTGAATATGCTAAAAACAACAAAAATGATTTAATTATTATTGATACTGCTGGTAGATTGAGTATCGATGAACCATTAATGCAAGAATTATGAGATCTTAAAAAAATAGCTAGCCCACAAGAAATATTTTTAGTCGTGGATGCACTAAGTGGACAAGATATTATTAATGTAGCAACTACATTCAATGACAAATTGAAACTCACAGGAACTATTATTACAAAGTTAGACTCTGATGCTCGTGGTGGAGCGGCATTAAGTCTTTCTAAGGTTTTATCATTGCCTATAAGATTCATAGGAACCGGTGAAAAAATAAGTAATTTAGATTTATTTTATCCTGACAGAATGGCTGACCGTATTTTAGGTATGGGCGATGTTATGAGTTTAATTGAAAAAGCTGAGGAAGTCATTGATCCATCTATGGCTAACAATATGGTAGCCAAGGTTTTAAGAGGCAAATTTGACCTTGATGATTTAATGAACAATCTAAAGCAAATGAAAAAATTAGGTAAGATGAGTAAGATTCTTAAAATGATTCCAGGTCTTGCTAATAAAGTTAGCCCTGAAAAAATTGAAGAAGCAGAAACTAAATTAGCTATTTATGAAGTTCTCATTAATTCAATGACTGTTAGAGAAAGAAAAAATCCAAAACTGTTAAAACAAGCGTCTAGAAAACAAAGAATTATGAAGGGTTCAGGTAGAAGTGCACAAGAGTATAATAAACTAGTTAATGATTTTGAACAAATGTCTAAAAATATGTCCGAAATGGCTAAAAAAATCAAAAGTGGAAATCTTTCAGATTTAACTAAAATGGGTTTTGGTGCAGGAAATATTTAGCATTTTCTTTATTTAAAAAAATTCTATCGTATAATGAATAAACAATTAAAGCATAAAGAGTTGCGGAGCTTAGCAGCAATGAGGCAAGCCAACCTGCATTTTTGCAAGGTGGACAGCGAGAGAATTATTCTAACATGCTTAGAAATATTTAAATCTCCTTAACTTTTTATGTAAATAAAATTTAAAGTTAAAGGAGATTTTTATTATGAGTTTAAATAAAATTTTATTTACAAGTGAATCAGTTGGAATAGGCCATCCTGACAAAATTTGTGATCAAATCAGCGATGCTATTTTGGATGAGTTTTTAAAAAAAGATGCTAATTCTAAGGTGGCTATTGAAACAGTAGCATCAGGCAACCAGGTTTATATTACAGGCGAAGTGAATTCAAAGGCAAATGTGGATTATGCTAAAATTGCGCTTGACACATTATATGAAATTGATTCTGATTATGCCAATGAAGATATTAAAGTTATTCTTAATATTAAAAAGCAAAGCCCTGATATCGCACAAGGTGTTGAGTTAAGCGATGATGAAATTGGGGCAGGAGATCAAGGCATTATGTTCGGCTATGCTAGTGATGAAACTCCTGAATATATGCCACTTTCAATAGTATTAGCTCATGCCATTGTTCAAAGGGCAAATGAATTAATTAAATTAGGTAAGTTTAAAGATGCTAAAAGCGACATGAAGAGTCAAGTAACAATTGATTTTAGCCATACAAAACCAGTTATTGATACAGTTTTATTTTCTTGCCAACACAGAGAAAATTTTGACGAAAAAGCCTTTAAAACAACCATAAAAGAACAAATAATCAAATATGTTTTAGATAGATATAACCTTGATATGCCTAAAAATATTTTAATTAATCCAACAGGTAGATTTGTAATCGGTGGCATAGTAGGTGATTCAGGATTAACTGGAAGAAAAATTATCGTAGACACTTACGGTGGAAAAGCACATCATGGTGGAGGCGCTTTTAGTGGCAAAGATGCTACAAAAGTAGACAGATCTGCTGCTTATATGTGTAGATGAATAGCTAAAAATTTAGTTGCTGCTGGTGTGGCTAAAAAAATAGAAATTCAAGTTTCATATACTATTGGTATTGCTAAACCAGTATCTATTTTTGTAGACACTTTTGGAACTGGCAAAATATCAGATGATAAGATCATTGAGACAATTAACAAAGTTTTTGACCTTAGACCAAAGGCTATGATTAAGGAATTAGATTTATTAAAACCTATTTATAAAAAGACAGCTTGTTTTGGACACTTTGGTAGAAAAGATATTGAATTTCCATGAGAAAAAATAAATAAAGTAGATGAAATTAAAAAGTTGTTAAGAATATAATTTTTGAAAATTAGTGTATTTGTAAATAAATTGAATTTTCACCTCATAATCAACTTTTGGTAATTTTTTTATTATATTTAATTAATAAATTATAATGTAGATACTTTTAAAAAACAATTATCAAAAGTGTATTTTTTTATTTTTCATTTGGAATTGTTTTTTCAAAAGTTGATTATTTAATCATGATATTGAAAGGAATATGAAAATGAAAAAATCAAGAAAATTATTATTAAGTGGAGCTCTTGCTTTTAGTGCTACAATGCCTATTATTTCTGCTTCATGTGGGAAACAATCAAATACTCCTGATAATCCTGATAAACCAGCAGGGGAACATTCAAAAGCAATACCTAATGAAAGAAGAGTTACTGGTATTGAATTAAAAGATGAGTTAAAAATTGCTCCTGAAAAAGTTAAACAATTACCTAAATTTGCGGTTATAACTGATGGTGGAACATTAGAAGATAAAACTTTTAACCAATCAGGTTGAGAAGCACTTTTATACACAGCTGAACAATCTGGAATTAATAAAGATATGTATACACCTATTGAAGTTGTACAAGGAAAATTTGAAGATGCATATATAGATGCCTTAGAAAGTGGTTATAAATATTGAGTTCTTCCAGGTTTTCTACACCAAGAAAATATTCAAAAATTCTTCAAAACTCACCATAAAAAAATTTTAGATGCTAAAATTAAAATTATTGCTATCGATTTTGTTTTAAATTTAGAATATACCGATAAAGACAATAATACAATAAAACCTGAAGGTATTGGTGTGTCTATTAATTTTGAAACTAAACAAGGTGGTTTTTTAGCAGGTTATGCTGCTGGTGAATTTTTATCAACAATCTATAAAGAAGAAAAAGATAGATTTATATCAACGTTAGGCGGTGGTAATTTTAGAGGTGTTACTGATTTCAATGAAGGTTTTTATAAAGGTTTAATGATTTGAAATGAAAGAAATAAAAATGATGACACCAAAAAAATATATTCAACAGATGAAAAAGTTATTTTAGATACAGGTTTTGCTCCAAGTACAAATATGACTACACAAGTTGAAGGTCTTTTAAGCAAAAATGCTAAAATGATTTTACCAGTTGGTGGTCCTCTTACTTTACAAGTAACAAGAAGTTCTAATTTCAAAAATAAAGACAAATTTGTAATTGGAGTTGACACAGACCAAGCCTTGCAGGATTCAAATGGCCAAAAGAGTCGTTATTTTACATCAATAATTAAAAAAATCGGTCAGTCAATTTATGAAGTTTTATCAGCAATATTAAGTGGTAATAAAGATCTAATGGCTAAATATGCAGGTGGTTTTGATGGTACTAAAAATGTTAGCCTTAAAAAAGGTATTGAGGATGGATGAGTAGGTACAGCTAAAACTGCTATTCAAGGAGATCAAAAAGCAATAGCTGAAAAAGCTCTTAAAAACGCACTTGAAGCATTTAACCAATTAACTGAAAATGAAAAAGAATTTTTAAATTCTGATCGTGTTAGTTTAACTGATAAAACACAAAAATTTCCAGACATTAATGATATCGACGCGTCAAAAAGAATAGATGCATTGTCTAAAGCACTTTACAAAAAAATTAATTAACATTTAAATTTAACATTTATATCAATGAATGCTGTAGAGTTTAAAAATATAACAAAAGAATTTCCCGGCATCAAGGCTAACGATAATATTAGTTTTGCAGTCAAAAAAGGGTCAATTCATGCACTTATTGGTGAAAATGGTGCGGGAAAAAGTACTCTTATGTCAATTTTATTTGGTTTATATGAGCCAACTAATGGGGAAATTTTTGTTAATGATAAAAAAGTATTCTTTAAAGGTCCTAATGACGCAAATGATTTAGGAATAGGTATGGTCCATCAACATTTCAAGTTGGTGGATGTTTATACTAATTTAGACAATATCATTATGGGTGCTGAATTTACTAAAAATCATTTTTTAGATCGTAATTCAGCCATTAAAAAGATTCAAGCATTACAAAATGCTTATAATTTACACTTTGATTTATTTCAAAAAAGTGGCGATGCAACAGTTTCGGTTCAACAAAAAGTTGAAATTATGAAAATGCTTTATCGTGACAATGATATTTTGGTTTTTGATGAACCTACTGCTGTACTGACAGATGAGGAAATTCAAGGTTTATTAAAATCATTTATATTTTTTAAAAAATCAGGAAAAACAATCATTTTCATATCACATAAATTGAAAGAAATTCAACAAGTAGCTGATGAAGCAACAGTTTTAAGATTAGGGAAAGTTGCTGGACACTTCGATGTTAAACAAACCAGTTTGGAAGAAATAGTTAATGCAATGGTTGGAACTAATGTTGCAGAAATTAAAAATACATCCGAATGTAAAAGAGAAGATGCTATTATTGAGTTTAAAAATATTAACACTATAAAAACTAATAAAAAATTGCAAGATGTTTCATTTAAAGTTCATGCTGGCGAAATTGTAGCTATCGCTGGTGTTGAAGGTAATGGGCAAAAAGAACTTGAACAGATAATATCAGGAATGATTAAGTCAAGTTCTGGAAGTATCATTTTTAAAACTTTTGATAAAAAGCAAAATCAAATGATCGATATAGACATAGCTAAAAAATCAACATTATGAAGAAGTAAACATCAAATTTCTTATATTCCATCAGATAGACACCATCATGGTCTTATATTGGATTATACAATTCTTGATAATTCAATTATTAGAAGATTATGAGATTCACAATTTTCACTTTTTGGTTACATTAAAAACAAAGCTAAAAAGCAATATACTAACGAAATAATAAATCAATATGATGTTCGTGGCGCTCGTAATGGATATTCATTTGCAAGATCGCTATCTGGTGGAAATCAACAAAAGTTTATCGTCGGCAGAGAACTAACAACACCACACAAATTTATCATAATTGTACAACCTACCCGTGGGCTTGATGTTGGGGCAATTAACAATATACATACTGAAATTCTGAGAGAAAAAGAAAAAGGCAATGCTATTTTGTTAATTTCATATGAATTAGATGAAGTTTTTGCACTGGCTGATACAATCGCCGTTATTAATGAAGGCCGATTATTAACAGTCCAAGATGCTAAAAATATTACCAGAGAGCAAATTGGTAAATTTATGTCATCTTCATATAAAATGGAAGAGGTAGAAAATAATGACTAATAAACAAGACACAAAATCATCTAGCTCTTTCTTTGATAAATTTAAATTATTTTTAAATAAAACCAGAGAATTTATAAGACTTGATCAAACTAAATCAACGTCAAGAAAAATAGCTTCATCAATTTGATCTCTATTATTAGGTTTTGCTGTTGCGTTTATCTTTATTGCAATTGTTTCAAACGAAAATCCATTTTTATATTTTACTGCATTTAAGTCAGCAACAACTGAATTAGCAAGACCTAAATTTGCTTTATTTATAATCATTTTTATATTTTCAGGTCTTGGATGTGCTATTGGTTTTAAATCAGGACTATTTAATATAGGGATTGGTGCTCAGATGACTCTAGGTGCTACCTTAACTATGATTATGTTTATTAAAACAGATCAAAAAACTATTTCAACTAATATGCTATTTGTAGGTTTATTGATTTGCTTAGTTATTGGTTTTTTAGTAGCATCACTTGCAGGTTTTCTTAAAGCATATTTAAAAGTACATGAAGTTATATCAACCATAATGCTAAATTGAATTGTTGTATGAATTACATCGTTCTTATTTAAACATAATGGCTCTCCAATATTTAGTGAAGACGAAAGAACTAAATTTTTATCACCTGACTACGTTGGTACAAGACAAGGTAACTTTGATATTGCTCAGTTCGATATAAATTTGTTTATCACTTTTGGAATTATTTTTGCATTAGTAGCAATAGCACTTACTTGATTTATTTATCAAAAAACAACTTTAGGCTATAAACTTAAAATGTTAGGTGTATCTAAAACGAATGGCGAATATATAGGAACTAACGAAAAAATGCTTACAGTATTTATTATGGGTTTTTCAGGCATGTTAGCAGGTATAGCTGGTTTCTACTACTTTATAATAGTAGAACGAGCAACCATGAAGCACGTTGACAATGTAGTTGCTATTTCCTTCGAAGCAATAGCCATTTCATTGCTAGGACTTAATGCGCCTATTGGTGTCGGTTTAATTTCTATTTTATATAGTTTTATATATCAAAGCCAGTCATCTGCTGCTCGTATTCTAAGTGTTTATCCTGATTTTCTTTATATCATTACTGCACTAATACTATATTTTGCAGCTATATCGCAAATGCTTAGCCAGTTTAAGCCGCTCAATTGATCATGGAAACATTTTATTTATTGAACAAGCAGAGAATACTGATTTAAGTTAATAATTTATTATAGAAAACAAAAAATTAATAAAATTCTTAAAAAATATTCACTAATTAAGACAAAAATTTTCTTGAACATCAATCATGACAATGAAGCACGAATGATAGCTCTTTATATAATAAGTAAAGCAAATTATTTGAATCAATTAGAAAAAAATAATGCCATAATTGAATACTATCAAGTATTAGATGATGAATGAAAACAAAAACTACGTTTAATTAATCAAGCAAAAGCTGAATTAATGAAATTCAAAATTAATAATAGTGATCAAGATAAATATGCAGCTGAATTAATTAAATTTAATGAGTTAAAAAGAAAAATCAATTCTGAATTCAAAGAGTTTAAACTAAGCAAAAAAGACATTTTATCAAATGTTTCTAAATTAAGCGTTGACTATGATATTTATCAATTCAAAAGCCCAAAGATTTCTAGAAAAATTCAAATAAAAGAGTTAAAACAAACTTTTTCTACTAAGCAAAATGAATTCATTAAATCAATTTCGGATGATAAAACAAAATCTGTTAAATTAAAAGAAACCAAAATTTCACCAGATAATCAAACAACTGAACAAAATCTTGAAGTATTTAATAAATTTTCTACCTATAAAAAAGAAATTTATCAAAAACTTATAGAATTAGGTGTTAATAAAGTTAATGATGATGTTTTATCATATAGAGCTTCTTATAAGGCAGAAAAAGAAAAATTTAAATTTGAATTAGATGAAATCTACACAAATTGAATGGACAATAATATTTGACTTAAAAGAAACATCAAAAAAGAAATTTCGGAGGGAACAAAATAATGGATATAGCACAAATATCATATACTTATAATCTAACAATTGTTCTTTTCTGTATATTTTCACTAAGTGCTATTGGCGGAATGTTTAGTGAAAAATCTGGTACTGTTAATATTGGGATCAATGGTATGATGGTCATGGGAGCGATCACTTATGTCTTTTTTGGTCATATCATTTATAACTCATTAGGTAATAGTTCTTTAGATAACACAACACCTTTATGACAATTACTTCTTGTTCCTTTGTCTGGAATTATAGGTGGCTTATTTGCATGCTTGCATGGATACGCAACTATCAAATTAAAAAGTGATCAAACTATTTCTGGTTTTGCTTTAAATCTTTTAGCACAAGGTTTATCACTTGCTTTGTTAATCTTACTTACAAAAGGTTCAAAATTATATGAATCAAATAATCTTAAAGAATTAGCATATTATTATGAAAATAAAAGCGGACAACGATTCGAAATTATTTCATTAAAATTAATTCTTACGTTAGTTACTATTGTTGTTGGTTATATTATTCTTTATAAAACCCCATGAGGACTAAGATTTAGAAGTATTGGCGAAAATCCACAAGCAGCTGACGTTGCTGGTGTTAACGTTTTTGCTTATAAATGACAAGGAATTATTATTTCTGGTGTTCTTTCTGGAATAGCAGGATCATTCTTTGTTAATGGAAATACAGGATTCACTTTCAACGGTGATGTTTTAGGGCTAGGATATCTATCACTATCTATTATGATTATGGGACAATGAAATATACTATTAATTGCAGGAATTTCATTAGTGTTTTCATTTGTTTATTCATTATCATATGGACTAGCACAAAATCAATCATTAAATTCATACATTAACCTATTAAAAGGATTACCATACGTTGTATGTCTTATCATAGTTGCTGCTACTGCTAGAAATTCAAAAGCACCAGCTGCTTCTGGTGTGGCTTATGACAAGTCCAAACGTTAGTATCAATTAAAATCTAGTTTAATAGACTAGATTTTTGTTTGCTTCTAAGGGCTTGAATTAACAATGATTATGCGCCATTTATTGAAAAAACACTCACTAGTTAGCAAAAGTATATATGCTGAGCATTATATATGCCTTCGTTTAATTAAGATTGTTTATAATATTAAACGCAAAATAAGGCGGTTGAAAAAATGATAAATAATATACTCAGGAGCAAAAATAAAATTGTTAAAAATGCAATCATTTTAGCGGCTGGTTTTGGTTCAAGATTAGTACCTCTTACATTTCAAAAACCAAAGGGATTAATTAAAATAAAGAATAATGAATCGATGATTGAAAGACAAATTGTATTCTTGAATTCCGTGGGAATATATGATATTACTATTGTTGTTGGTTACATGTCCAATGCTTTTAGCAAACTGGCGAAAAAATATAATATTAAACTGATTATTAATAGAGAGTTTGAAAATTCAAATTCTTTATATTCATTATATTTAGCTAGAAATCTGCTTAAAAATACATATATATTAAATTCGGACGCCTGAATTAACAAAAACTTTTTTACTGATAAAGATGAATATTCATATTTAACAATAGTTAAAAATAAAGATACAGAAAATGATGTTTATGAGTGAAAAACTGATATAGATGAGAACCAAAACATTAAAGCTTTATCACCCACGCAGTTAAAAAACAATGATTATTTTTTAACTGGACCAGCGTATTTTGATTTTGAACTGTCAAAAAAACTGCATGATTTGCTTAGTCAATATGCAACTAATAATAAGCATAAGAAAAATTCATACTGGGAAGAGTGTTTATTTGAATTACTTTTAACCGATAAAATCAAAGCATATGATCAGACTGATAATGTTTTTGAAATTGATAATTTATCTGATATTTTTAAAATTGACAAGAAAAGAAAAGTTTTAAATAAGGATGTATGCCTAAAAGAAATATCTAGTTTATTTCATATTAACATCAATGATATTCAAGGAATTGAAGCTATTAAAAAAGGTTTGACTAATAATTCTTTTTCTTTTATTGCTAATAATGTTAAATATGTCTATCGTTTGGCTGGTAAGGGAACTGCAAAAATTATTGATAGAAAAAAAGAACAAAAAATTTATGAAATGATCAAAGATTTTGAATATGCCGAAAAATTACATTTTTATAATCCTAAAACTTATTCCAAAATATCTTATTTTGCTCAAAATTATAAAAACGTTGACCAATATAATGAATTTGAAGTTGCTCAAAGTTTCAAAATGATTAAAGAATTTCACAATAAAAAATATAAATTAGGGCAAGAATTTATAATTGAAAATGAAATACAAAAATATCGTAAAGCGATAAATAAAAGCATACCAATGGTTGACAAAGAACAAGAATTAACAACTAATATTCAACAAGTTATTAAATATTTAAAATCATTGAATATTTCTAAAATTCTTTCTCATATTGATTTTTATTCCTGATAATCTGTTAGTTGATACTCGTGGGGAAGGCAATGTAATATTAATAGATTATGAATATGCAGCTGACGCAGATCCAATGATTGATATAGCAGCTTTTGCTACTAGTGCTTTTTATGATAAACAATGGTTAGACAAATCAATTAATTATTACTTTGACAATTGCATTCCTAGTCGCAAAGAAATAATAAGAATTTATAGTTATATGGCTTTATTAGGTTATTTATGATGGTTATAAACATATTGTTTTATTGATAAAGGCAATAATATTTCTCAAGAATATTTAAATCATATGTTAAATAATGCTAAGTTCTATATTAGTGTTTTAAAGGAAAAATACAATGAAGTTTTTTCACAATAAAAAGGGAATATACGAAGTTATTGGCGCAATTTTATCAGCAATATTTTGAGCAACGGGTGGAGTAATTTTAACCATTTTTACATATTTTTTAAATCAAACAAGTAATTCAATAGGTACATTAAGATTTGGGATAATAACAGCATTTTTTATAGAATTGTTTATGTTGCTTTGATCATTAATTTTAGTACCTATAATTAAAAAGAAAACTAATGTAATTTTACTTATTCCATTTAAAAACAGGAAGATTTGGATTTTATTACTAAGTAGTTTTTTAGGAGCACCATTAGGTACTGCTATGTATTGATTGTCTTTGATGGAAATAGGTGCCTATAAAGCTACATCTATTTCAACAGTGTTTCCTATATTTTCAACTATGTGTGTTTATTTATTTTTAAAAAGAAAGTCAAGCTGAAATTCTATTGTTGGTTTATTCATAGCTATTGTAGCAGCGGTATCATTTGGTATAATAGCTAGCTGGAATGAACCAAATAGTTGAAAAGGGTATTTGTATATAGCAATTGCTATAATTTCATGAGGATTGGAGGCTTTTTTATCATCTATTAGTTTAGAAAATGATATAGATCCTTATGTATCTATTTTTTTAAGAAGTTTAGTTTCTATAATTACTTATATATGTATTTTATTACCAAGCTTTGGTGCTTATAATTGAGACTATGGTATTAGCATTTATTCTAAGTCGGTTAGCAATTATTTTTATTTACTGGTATTAATTGGTTTATTCACTTGTATTTCTTTTATGTTATATTATCGCGCCTTAAATAATCTTAGCGTTTCCAAAGCTACAAGCATAAACATTACATACTCGTTTTGAACTATGATTTTTGAGCCAGTTTTACTATTGTTTGACAAAATGTGAAAGCCGTATGAATGGTATATATATTTAATAGGTTTTACTATTTTAATAGGTGCAATTTTTGGACTTTTAGATTTTAGCAAACTGAAGCTAAAAAAGAAAAGCGTTGATGATGAGTCAAGCATTAGTAGTCAAAAAAAGCAACAGTTTAATGAATCAAATTGCAATTCCAGCGACGTACATTAATTAATCTAATTTAAACATCATTTTAAAATTCAAAAAAGGAAAAATGTAAATGAATAAAAATATTAATTTTCATGAAGATTTAAATTATTATGATTTTATTTTTATTGGCTGTGGCATTAGTACCGCTACTGTTTGTGCACTATTGCCAAAAAATAAAAAGGTGTTAATTATCGAAAAGAGAGACCATATAGGTGGGAATATTTATGATTATCTAAAAGATGATATTTTAGTGCATAAATATGGGCCTCACATTTTTCATACTAGTGATGATGAGGTGTTTAACTTCTTAAAAAAATATACTCAATTTAATAATTTTAAAAATGTAGTTCAGGCTCAAATTGATGATAAATTAATTCCCCTTCCTATTAATGTTAATTCTATAAAAATCTTATTCCCAAACGAAGCTGATGATTTTATTAACTATTTAAAAAACAAGTTTCCAAATAGAGAAAAAATCACCATTTTGGAACTATCTAAAATTGATAAATTCCATCATATATATAAAGCTATTTATAATAAAGTTTTTGTTAGCTATACAGTGAAAATGTGAAACAAAAAAGTTGAAGAGTTGGACGTATCTGTTTTTGCAAGAGTACCGATTTATTTAAATGACAGAAATACCTATTTTACAGATAAATATGAAGGTTTACCAATTGATGGATACACAAAAATGATTGAAAATATGTTATCTAGCAATAATATTGATTTAATCTTAAACATTAATATCAAAGATATACTTAAGATTTCAAATAACCAAATTTATATAAATAATACTTTAATAAAAAATCCAGTAATCAATTGTGCTCCAATAGACGAAGTATTTAATTATGAATTTGGTAAATTGCCATATAGATCATTGGATATTAAATTCGAAGATTTAAACATAGATCATTATCAAAAAACAGCTGTTGTCAATTATCCACAAGAAAAGGAAATGACTAGAATAACTGAATACAAAAATTTTTATTTCAATAACAAAAATCATAAAAGCACTATTATATCTAAGGAATTTCCGGGAGACTTTGATCTATTAAATTCTAAATTTACAGAAAGATATTATCCAATTCCTAATGATCAATCGCGAAAACTATATAGCAAATATATTGATAAATGCAAAAAAATTAATAATTTTTATCAATTAGGCAGATTAGCAAAATATGAGTATATAAATATGGATCAAGCAGTAAGAAAGGCTATAGATTTTGCTAAGGATATATTAAATAAATAATTCTTATTCTGAAAATATGAATTTTTTATATGTTTTTTTATCTAAAATTAGTGGCGGTATAAAATGAATGAAAAACAAATTAAAGTCTTTAATTTATTAAAAAGTTTTATGGAAATTGCTAATAAACACAATCTAGATTATTTACTATTTTATGGTAGTTTGTTAGGAGCGATAAGACATAATGGTTTTATACCATGAGATGATGATATTGACTTTATCATTCCTATTGAAACATTAGATTTCTTAAAAAAACACTATCCAGAAAAAATTAAAACAAATGAAAATAGTAAAAATCCATTACTATTTGTAAAATTTTCAGATGATGATGAAGATAATGAAGAAGCAGTATTTATAGATCTATTTGTGGTTGTTAAAACTAACGATAAAAACATTAAGAAGTTTTTGTCATTAAAAAGGAAAATTAGAGCGCTTCATAGTTTTACTCATAGAAAAACTTTTAAATGTCAATGAGGGCTAAGATTATTGAAATTTCTTTCTTGATGGTCTTGGTGTGCTAAAAAATACACTTTTATTGATGCTTATAACGACCTACATGATGAAAAAGGCAATAAATATACAGTCATTTATTGTCCATTTAAAAAAGACACTTTAAAAAGCACTTTCAAAAATATTGATTTTAAAAACTTTTTAACCCACAAATTTGAAAATATAGATGTGAGAATACCAACAAATTGGAATGATATCATAGTGCAAATTTATGGCAAAAATTGAAAGGTACCAATTAAATTTGCAACAGCGGAACATTTAGGTTTATATGATTTAAAAGTATGTGTTCACAAAAATAAAAAGAAACAAAAACACTAATAACTCTTATTTAAGAGTTTTTATTTGCACTTTTAGCATCATCTTTATAAATTAACCTTGTTCTTGTATCAACAAATTCAGCGCAATTCTTACGGAGTGCTCTTTGAATTTTTGATTTAAATATTGATTTGAAAAATCATGACGCAAGACTTAACATTTTTTGATAGTCCGCTTTATTGATTTGCATTATTATGTTTGATTTCGAAATACCCTGAATATAATTAGGCAAAATTAAGCGTGCTATGAATAAGAATTCATAATTAATTTTGCACAATTCTTCAAGCATAATGCTTTCAACGTTCATTCTTTTTTCGTTTCAGGCACTAGTCATTGTATTATTCGGTCTTGAAAACCAATAAATACCACCAACTCTATTAATGAATCTAATTTTCTTAGCGATTTTAATCATTTTATAAAACATTGGGTAATCTTGATATGAAACTTTTTCAACTAAATCATCAATTTGATATAACAATTCTGTTTTAAATACTGTAGAACATGGGATTACCACCGGAGAGAAAAATGTATTTCTTTTGCTAAATAATCTTGGATCAATTATGACCGAAAGTTTTTTGTATCAAAAAACCTTAGTTTTAAAAAATACTAAATCAAAATTACTTTTGTCTATTTGCTTAATCAAAATATCTAACATTTTTGGTGCTATTCTATCATCGGCGTCTAATATCATTGCATATTTTGTTTTTATACATTTATTATTTTTAGCATAATTTATAACCGAGCCTCAATTAGCATTTGGCTTGTTAATTAAAGAAATATTGTTGTATTTATTTTGGTATGTTTTAACCACATTTATTGTGTTATCTGTTGAACCATCATTGATTACCAAAATGTCAATATATTTTTCACTATTTTTGTTTTTTAATACAGACTCAATAGTTTTACCTATTCATTTTTCCATATTGTATGCTGGAATTAGAACAGTAAAAATCTTTTCTTCTTGCATATTTTCCTTTTCAAAAAATAATGTCTAACTATGTGTTACTAAATTATCGTAATGCCATATAATTATAAAAAAATAATCATTATCTAAAACTTGTTTTCGATAATTTCGGGTAAAAATGTGATTTTTAATTTTCACGTCATATGGTAAAATATAAAAATTATTACTGATTAAAATAGGAGAACTTATGCGCAAAGATAAAAGATTAACTTACAAGCTAAGAGCAGAAAAAAGATTGCACAAGTTACAATTAGAACAAGCTCGCGATAAAAGAAGAGCTGAAGCTAATCAATAATTAAAAAAGCAGAAAGGAAACCCTTTCTGTTTTTTCCTGAGTTTCCCAGTTAGCACTCAAAAATCAACCATAAATTAAGGTCTTATATACTTTGTATATAAGATTTTTTTATAAAAAATAAAATATTACAATGATTACAATGATAAATATGGTATAATATTATCATGAAAAAGACGGGATATATTATTTTAAAAATAAGAAGAAAAGACTTTACATATGTTTGCGCCGGAATATCAAACGGTTTTAATAAAGGCACTGGCAATCAAATAGGATTGGGTAAGTTAGAAGATTTGGAAAGAAAAAATGAAAATGCTATTGATATATTAAAGAAAGTGGCGAGAGAAATCGATATTAATCAACCAAAAGAAAAAGTCAAGCAAGAACTTTTAAATGCTATTGAGAAAAATAATGTTAAGACGTATCAAGAGAATTATGGAGTCAAGATTTTTTATGACATTATAAAAAAAATTAGGTATTTTTAATTCATTACCTAAAACAAAACATAAAAATTTGGA
>NZ_JNJV01000013.1 GCF_000702785.1 Mycoplasmopsis primatum ATCC 25948
AACGAGTGATAAATCAAAACAAAGAAGTTTACAGTTTCATGTTTTTAGGTTCTTATCAACCTCGTTTTTTTATTTTTTAAATATAAATATTTTACAAATTAAACTTTAAAATAGCATTTTTAGTAAAAAAACAATAGCAAAAATTTTTGCGAAAATTATAAATCAAAATCATTAAACTTTTTATTTTTTAAAATCGTGCTCTGTGGTAAAATTTTAACTATATCTTTATACTTATATTAAGTATTGTTTTTGTATATTTAAAAAGTAGATTTTTGAATTTGAAGGAGTAATAATTATATGGCATCATTAAATCAAGAAAAATATCAAAATAAATTTTCTTACAAAATGAGAAAGTACGGTCCAATTACAGAACGTCGTGACTATTCAGCAACCAAAGTAACCTTAAACGTTCCTGACTTTTTAAGCATATCAAAAGAATCTTTTGAATGATTTAAAAAGAGTGGAATTGAAGAAATTTTAAGAGAACATTATCCAATTACTTCAAGTAATAAAAAAGTATCACTTGAATATATTCACAATTCAGCAAGACTTGCAATTCCACCAAAGGAATATGAAGCAATAACAGAGGCTAAGGCAAAGGGTATTAATTATGCAGCCAAACTTTTTGCTAAATTTAAGGTAACTTCTGACAAAGGTGTTGTGAAGGATGACGAAGTACTTTTAGGAGAAATTCCTCTTATGAACTCAGGGGGAAGTTTTATTATCAACGGTAGCGAAAAAGTTATTGTTAGTCAGTTAATTCGTTCACCTGGTGCTTATTTCGGTTGTAGCGTACGTAATAAACAATCAGATGATTTGTTTAACAAAGTAGAAATTTTGCCTAGATTAGGATCATGAATCGAAATTTCACATAAAGTTACAACAAAAAATCCTGATTCGGTAAAAATAAAAATTGACAAAAACAAGAATGTTAATCTTGCTACTTTTTTAGGAGCTCTTGGTCTTAATGAAGAAAATATTTATGAACTTTTTGGAAAATCTGCTGAGCTAAAAGAAACTTTATTAAGAGATAAAAAACTTAATTCAAGTGAAGATCCAGCAGAAGTTCTTCATAACTGTCGTGAAGATTTATTTAGAACCATTAGAAAAGGTGATCTTTTAACAGAAACATCAGTTGCTAATCTTTTACCATCACTTTTATTCAACAAGAAAAGATATAGTTTAGGGGCAACTGGTCGTTATATGTTAAACAAAAAGCTTAACCTTGTTGACCGTATTGCAGAAAAGTATCTTGGTCAAGATCTTGAAATTAAAGATGAAAATGGCGATATTAAATTGCTTACAAAAGGAACTTTTATTAGTCCTAAATTAGCATTATTAATTCAAAGTAATTTTAATGATGGCTCAATCAAAACCGAAGAAATTAAAGGTATTGATCCTGAAGTTTTATATGCTAAACTTTACCAAGACCCTGCATATTCATATTTAAAAAAATCTAATAAAATCGTTAAACTTTTAGTTTTTCCTAATAGAAAGAAAATGGAAAAAGGTTTGCCAACATTGGTTATTGGAAATGATCCTAAATGTAGTGCTCAACACTTGATTATTTCTGATATTATTGCAACTATTAACTACTATTTTAATTTACTTGAAGGCGTTGGTCAAGATGATGATCCTGATTCAATGACTAACAAAAGAATTGTTTCTGTTGGTGAATTAATGCAAAACCAATTAAATGTAGGTCTTTCAAAACTTGAAAAAACCACACGTGAAAGAATGTCGGCTAAAGAACCTGAAAAAGTTACTCCAAAAAATATTACAAATAACAAACTAATTTCCAATCAAATGAAGACTTTCTTTAATTCTTCAAAACTTTCACAATTTATGGATCAAATTAACCCACTTGCTGAAATTTCTAATGAAAGACGTATTACATCACTTGGGCCTGGTGGTCTTAACCGTGATACTGCGCAATTTGAAGTTCGGGATGTTCACGCAACTCACTATGGTAGAATTTGTCCTATTGAAACACCAGAAGGACCAAACATTGGTTTAATTCTTAATTTAGCAACCTATGCTAATGTTAATGAATACGGTTTTTTACAAACTCCATATTTTAGAGTTAATAACGCTGTTGTTGACTACAACGACGTGGTTTATTTAACTGCTGCTGATGAATTTGGTTTTAACATTGCTCAATCAACAATTACTGTGGATGAAAATAATAGAATAGTTGACGACACTTTAACTATAAGAAAAAATTACAGTTATATTATTGGTAAAGCAAGCGATGTGGACTTTATTGAAGTTGCTTCACGCCAAATGGTTTCAGTAGCTGCTGGATGTATTCCTTTCCTTGAAAATGATGATGCTAACCGTGCCCTTATGGGTTCGAATATGCAACGTCAAGCAGTTCCATTATTGGAAACAGAAGCTCCTTTTGTTGCAACCGGAACCGAAGCAGATATAGCTAAATATTCAGCTGCTAACTTTAGAGCTAAAAATGATGGAAAAGTAGAATATGTTGATGGTTCTAAAATCAAAATTAGAAACCTTAAAGAAACACTTGATACATATAATCTTAAAAACTTTCAACGTTCAAACCAAGATACAGTTACACATCAAAAACCTCTTGTTAAAGTAGGAGACCAAATTAGTAAAGGTGATTTATTAGTTGATGGTTCAAGTTTTAAAGATGGTGAATTATCGCTTGGTAAAAACTTACTAGTTGCTTTTACAACCTATAAAGGTTACAATTATGAAGATGCTATCATCCTTAATGAAAGATTAGCTAAAAAAGATGTACTTACATCAATTCATATTGAAGAGCAAACTATTCAATTTAGAACAAGTAAAGCTGGAACTGATGAATTAACCAGAGAAATTCCTAACGTTTCTAAATATTCAATTAGACACCTTGATGAACATGGAATTGTTCTAATTGGTTCAGAAGTTGTTCCTGGCGATGTGCTTGTTGGCCGTGTATCTCCTAAAGGAGACGATAATCCATCAAGAGAAGAAAAACTGCTTGCCGCAATCTTAGGCCAAAGACAAATGAATGTTAAAGATACATCACTTAAAGTTAAAAACGGACACAATGGTACAGTTATTGGTGTTGAAATTTTAAGTAGGGAAAACAAAGACCAACTTGAAGATGGCATTGATATGATTGTTAAGGTTTCAATTGCTGTTAAACGTAAAATTCGTGTTGGTGATAAAATGTCTGGCCGTCATGGTAACAAAGGTGTTGTTTCTATCATTTTACCTGAAGAAGATATGCCACATCTTGAAGACGGAACACCTATTGATGTTATGGTGAATCCACAAGGTGTTCCTTCACGTATGAATATTGGTCAAGTTTTAGAAGTGCACTTAGGTATGGCCGCAAGAAAATTAGGATGTAAATTTGTAACACCTGTTTTCGATGGGGTAACAAAAGAACAAATTCAAGACGTAACACTTGAAGCAGGATTACCAGTTTCTGGTAAATATACATTAATTGATCCTATTACTGGTGAAAAAATGGACAATCCTGTTTCAGTAGGAATTATGTATATGTTTAAACTTAACCATATGGTTGATGACAAGATGCATGCACGTAGTGTTGGGCCATATTCACTTATTACTCAACAACCACTTGGTGGTAAAAGTCAAAATGGTGGTCAAAGATTTGGTGAAATGGAAACATGAGCAATTGAATCATATGGTGCTACAAATGTTTTACAAGAAATATTGACTTATAAATCAGATGATATTGTAGGACGTAATCAACTTTATACATCATTAGTTACCGGTAAAGAATTACCTACACCTGGTACTCCCGAATCATTTAATGTATTAAATTATGAATTAAATGGTTTAGGCATGAAGTTAGACATTGAAACTATTAAAACAGATGAAGAAGAAGAGGCACAACAATACTTTGACATTACAAGTTCATCATTAAATGAAGCAGGAGGATATAATGACTAATTTTAATAATCATTTACAAAAAGAAATTAAGAAAATTAAAATTTCATTAGCTACACAAGAAGATGTTAAGTCCTGATCATGTGGCGAAGTTACAAAACCCGAAACTATTAACTATAAAAGTTATAAACCTGAAAGAGATGGTTTATTTGATGAACTAATTTTTGGACCAACCACCGATTTCAAATGCCCTATTTGTTCAACTAAATACAAAAAAAGTGATGAAAATACAATTTGTGAAAAGACTCCAATGTGTCAAAAATTCCAACCTGTTATCTTACCTAAAATGGTAAGAAGAAGCAGAATGGGACATATTCATTTAGAAAATCCAGTTGTACACTTTTGATTTTTTAAAATCGATCACTCAATTATTTCTAAATTGTTAGGCCTTAGAATAGCTAATACTAATAGAACTGTTTCAAAGGGTGATTTAGAAAAATTAATCTATTATAAAAGCCATATAGTTCTTGAAGATGGCGGCCTTAAAAAGTTACAAAAGAACTCAATTATAGATATTTCTGATGCTGCTTTAATTTATCGTGATGCTCTTGAAGAGTTAAAAACAAGATTTGAAAAAAATACAGAAGAATATGAAATTATTAATGAAGCATTAACTGATCTTGAATCATATGCTGTTTCGCAAACAGGTCAAGACTATGGTATTGACTTTTACGAATATAACGAAATTATTCATGAATTTTCTGATGCTAAAATTTCAACAGGTTCGCAAGCTATTAAATATCTTCTTGAAAATATTAACCTTGAAGAAGAAGCAAAATTTATTGAAAATGAAATTGCTGAAATTAATAAAACTATGGGCAAATCATCAACTGTTGCCTTGAAGTCACAAGAAAGAACAAAGCTATACAAAAGACTTGCTGTTGTTAATGCCTTTATTCAATCAGGCCAAAGCCCAACATCAATGTTAATTTATGACCTTCCAGTTATTCCAGCTGATTTGCGTCCACTAGTTCAACTTGATGGTGGTAGACACTCAACAAGTGATGTCAATGAACTTTATCGTCGTATTATCATTAGAAATAATCGTTTGAAAAAATGAGAAGAAACTGATGCTCCTATGCTTATCAAACAAAATGAATTTAGAATGATTCAAGAAGCAGTGGATGCTTTAATTGATAATGCAAGAAAAAAACCTAATCCAGTTAGCTCAAAAGATAACCGTCCTTTAAAATCTATTTCAGATGCTTTAACAGGTAAAAAAGGTAGATTTAGACAAAATCTTTTAGGAAAGCGTGTTGATTATTCAGGCCGTTCTGTTATTGTTGTTGGGCCTAGTTTAAAAATGCACCAAGTTGGTGTGCCACGTGAAATGGCTGCAAAATTATTTGAACCTTGAATTATCAAGGAATTAATTGCTGGTGATAACCATATTAATTCAATTAAAGCAGGTAAAAAAGCAATTGAAAATCTTGATCCTATTATTTGGCCTTATGTTGAAAAAGCTATTGAAGGTAGAGTGGTATTATTAAACCGTGCTCCTACATTGCACCGTTTATCAATTCAAGCATATGAACCAGTTTTAATTCGTGGTAAAGCTATTAAACTTCATCCACTTTCATGTACTCCATTTAATGCCGACTTCGATGGTGACCAAATGGCTATCCATGTGCCAATTAGCGATGAAGCAGTCCGGGAAGCTAGAGAATTGATGCTAGCGTCAAAAAATATTTTAGGTCCTAAGGATGGTGAACCTATTATCAACCCTGGGCAAGATATTATTCTTGGTTTATATTACTTAACTATGGAAAAAGCAGCTAAGGATGATCCTGAGCATGCTAAAGGTGAAGGTAAATTCTTCTCAACTTTTGAAGAACTCAAAAGAGCTTATGATAATAACATAGTTTCAATTCATTCTCGTGTTGTTATGCCTATTAGTGAAATCAATAAAACAAGATTGAATTATTCACCTGAAAATCAGTACATTATTTCAACTGTTGGTAAGTTTATTTTTAACCGTGCTTTCCCAGATAGTTTTGATTTTATTTTCGGTAAACATATTGAATATAGCGAAACAAGCGATATTAATGGTGCTATAAAATATAATGAAAAAGAAGTTCTTTATACCTCTAACAATAAAGAACAGCTAGAAACTTTCTTATTGCCTTATGGTCAAGACTTTAAAAAAGTTATAGAAAATATGCCACTTAATATGCCATTAGCAAAAAAAGATATTGCTAAAATTGTACGTCGTGTTTATGATAAATATGTTGCTATAGTTAATATGAGTGATATTGCTAGCGTAATTAACAAAATTAACAATCAAGATATTAGTAATACTTTTGACTTATGCGCCTCATTGAAAGACTATAACGGCAAATCAATTGACATAAACCATGTTGAAATTCTTAATGGAATTATTAAAGATGAATATGAAAAAATTTCTGAACAAATAATTATCCGTGAAAAGGTTGAAGATCCAATTTGAACTGTGCATGACTATACCAAAATGCTTAATGCTGTTTGATTTAGATATACAAATACTGTAGCTAATGTGCTTGATGCTATTAAAGAATTAGGTTATCACTTTTCTACTAAATCTGGTGCAACTATCTCAATTAGCGACGTTATCACTAGCGATAAAACAAAAGCTAAAATTGCACAAGGTGATGTTTATATCGAACAACTTAAAGATTACTTTAATCAAGGTTTAATGACTGATGACGAAAGATATAATGCTACTATTGCTAAATGAGCAGCTATTAAAGATGATATTGAAAAAGATCTTAAACAACTAACTAAGCTATACCCTGATAACTCATTATTTATGATGCTTAATTCAGGTGCTCGTGGTAATTCAAGTAACTTCGTCCAATTAGCAGGTATGCGTGGTTTGATGAACAATAACACGAAAGTGCTTAAAGCCGACGCCGAAAACGAACGTGTTGTTCGTTCAACAGTTGAAATTCCTGTTAAGTCTTCATTCCTTGATGGCCTTACCGCTTATGAATTTTATTCATCAACTCACGGTGCTCGTAAAGGTTTAACTGATACTGCTCTTAACACTGCTAAATCTGGTTATTTAACACGTAGATTGGTGGATGTTGCACAAGGTATTACTGTTAGAGAAGAAGATTGTGGAACTGACTATGGGTTTGAAGTTTCTGATATTATTGACACCAAAACAAACACCATTATCGAAGGTTTGTATGATAGAATCGAAGGCAGATTTACTAACAAACCTGTTCTTTCAAAAAGAGGAAAAGTACTTGTTGGTGCTAATGTCTTAATTACACCTGAAATCGCAACTAAAATTATTGAAAACGGTATAACAACTGTTGAAATTCGCTCAGTACTATCATGTTATACTCCTGGTGGTGTATGTAAAAAATGTTATGGTAAAGACTTAGCTCTTAACCGTGTTGTTAATATTGGTGAAGCTGTTGGGGTAGTTGCTGCTCAATCAATTGGTGAACCTGGTACTCAGCTTACAATGCGTACATTCCACACTGGTGGTGTAGCCGGAGTTGAAGATATTACTGGTGGTTTTAGTAGATTGATTGAATTAATCGATGCTTATGATGCTCCATGAGGTCGTCCAGCTGTTATTGCTGAACAATATGGAACTATTAAAAGTATTAAGAAAGTAAGAGAAGGCACCGAAGGTGTTGAATATGATCTTATTACGCAAGAGTATAAAAATAGCGACGGAAAAGTTGCTAAGTTAGAATATAAATCAAGAGCCGGCAAAAAAATTAGAGTTAAAGTTGGCGACAAGGTAACTCCTGGTATGAAACTTATCGAAGGTCCTATTGTTTTAAATGACCTTCTTAAAGTTGGTGATACTCGTTTGGTTCAAAACTATATTCTTAAAGAAGTTCAAAAACTTTATCGTCTTCAAGGTATTACCATTTCTGATAAGTATATTGAAATTATTATTCGCCAAATGCTTTCAAAAATCTTAATTACAGACACAGGGGACTCAAAATTCTTTAATGGCTCATTAGTTGATATTCATGTTTATCAAAAAGAAAGTGCTCGCTTAATAGCCGAAGGTAAGAAACCACCTTTTGGTGATGTTAAGATTAAAGGTGCTAAACAAATTCCATTATTATCTGATTCATTTTTAGCTGCTGCTTCATATCAAGAAACTCCTAAAATTTTAGTTAATGCTTCAATTAAAGGTCAAATTGATAGATTACGTGGATTAAAGGAAAACATAATTTTAGGTCATAAAATTCCTGCTGGAACTAATTCTAATTATGAAGAAAACGGTAAATATGACATTCGTGATCCTAAAACATATTTTGCAGACAAGTATGACCCTGATACAAAACCTGTTAAATTTGTAGGTGAAAATGGTGATAATTTTACCGATGAAGCAAATAATGAAATTCAATCAATTTTTGATGAATTTGATAGCGAAACATATACAAACAGCCCAATCGATTTCAGCGAGGAATCGGGCAATGAATCATAATAAAAAGACTGAAATAATATCAGTCTTTTTTATTTATTTTGCTGTTTGGTAAGGTAATTAGGCATTTTGGTATCATAATTTTATCTTAATGTAAATTTGATTATTTAATTATAATAATACTAATTTAATATACCAGCAGGAGAAAATTATGAAACTAAAACTTAAACCTGTGTTAATTACCGGAAGTATTGTCCTAGCAGCTACTATTGTTCTAGCTGTCGGACTTTCATATATCCCCTTAAATGATAAAAAAATAGAAGAGTCATCATCCAACAACAAAATAAAAGATAAAAATTATGATGATGTGCCAGGATTGCCTGATACAACTAATCCAAATCATCCATCAAATAAAATTCCACCAGTAGAGCTTGAAGATAGAGATAAAAGCACTGATATCATTGCTAAAAATGATGCAGTTAGATATTTAGCTCTTGGTGATTCAATTTCAGCTGGTTTTGACGCTGATCTAGATAAAGATTATCCTGGTTATTTTAATATTGATACAAAAAGCGTTGAAGGCATTTCTTTTCCTGCTTACTTGGCTCAATTTATTCACAATTCAAAACAAAACAAATTAGCTGGTTTTAATAATTATGCTATTTCAAACACTACCTTAGAAGATTGAAATATTTTGCTTGATTGAAAAAATCAAAAAAACAAAATTGATATTTCAAAACTTAAAGACCTTCAATCTAAATTTGGCAATGATTTGGAAGCATATCATACAAAAGTTATAGCAGGTTTAAGTCTTTCTAATTTAGTTACTGTTACATTAGGAGCTAATGACTTTTTTGAGTTATTTTTTAAGCAAATAAAAAATATTGCAATTCTTGATTTAGTTAATCAAATAAAAACAAATAATTTAAATTATGGTCAAATTGCTTCTTTTGTTACAGAATTATTAAAAGATATTTTTACTGAACTAGATAACAGAATAAACACTTTTTCCAAATTATTAAAGCAAAATAGTAATACTAAAAATATAAACTTTATTGGATATACACTTCCGCTTGCTCATTTATTTAAAATGATTGACCAAATGATTTTAAATAGTAATGGCGCCAAAATAAGCATAAGCCAAATTGTAATTGATCTTATTAACCAACAATTAAAGACTTGTACTAATGCGAACGGAATTAATTTTATTAATCCATATGACGCATCATTTTGAAATAAAAATTTATTTAAATTAATGCCTAATTTATTTGAAATACATCCTGGTAGCATTGGTTATAAAAAAATAGCACAAGATGTGTTTGTTAAATTGATGTTACCTTCAAGAAAACAAAGTGAAATTAATAAAAACAACATTAATTGAGATGCCAATTACATCAAAAGTGATTTTGATTCATATCTATTACAAATGGAATATGAAAAGCCATTTGAAGTTATTAGTAAATTATTTAATAATTCAATGGATGAATTTACATTTAATAAGGACGCAATTTATAAAAAATACGAATCAATTAGAGCTAATAAAAATCAAAATTATTTTAATAGAGTATTAAATAAAAAACCAGTTTATGACCTTATTTTTGACAATCTTTTTAACAATTTTTTAGAAAGTAAATTTTTCAAATTAGGCGATAAAACAGGTGAATTAAGAAATTTTTTAACTAAGAATGATAATCAAAATATTAATCAAATCAAAAACTGATTTATTGAATCTGAATATATTCCAAAAGCGCTATTAAAAACACAAAAAGAGTATTTTGATAAGTATAATAATCAAAATTCTAATCAAACTGATTATAAATTCCTTTTTAGCAGATTAAAAGCCAATTTTGCCAATGAAACATCTATTATTAAACTTATTACTTCCTTTTTTAATATTGATTTTGTGAGAAACGAGAAAGATGCATTTAAAAATGCTGTCGAAAAATTTATCCAAAATATTGTTAAAGAAAGTCTTAATGATTCAACTATAAACAAAATTTCGCAAAGTATAAAAAACACAAAAATTGAAAAATATATTAGTGTTAGCGACTTTGCTGATTTACTTAAAATTTTATTTGATAGTGATATCTTAAAACAATCAATAGGTGAATTTTTAATAAATATTATTGAAGAATCAAATCTTTATGCACAGGCTAAGACATATAATGACCTATGAAGAATATTTATTAATAATCCAAAAACTCAATCTTCTATTAAAAAACTATTAAAACATTTTGCAAAAGAACTAGGAAATAATGCAAGATTAAAAACTATTCTTTCTAGTGTTATTTCAAAATTAGCCTCTGAAAAAATTGCAATTTTTAAAGATGTTGATCAAAATGATGTAGTACAAATTTTAATTAAATTAATAACTGGTATTGATAAGTTTGACAATGAGTTTAACATCATCTCTAAATTAGTTAATAATTTAGTTTCGGATTTAGCTAAAACTCCACTTGACAAATTTAATTTCAAAAACACATTGAATTCAACTATTAATGATCTTAAAAATATTTTTGACGAATCAAAATTATCATCTACTATTACTAAAATTATTAAAATTGTTAATGAATTAGACATAAAAAACTATTCAAAAATCATTTCTAAATTGACAGTGAATGCACTTAATTATTATAAAAATAGCAAAAATATATTGCAAACTATAGCTGATAAATTTTACACTCTAAATAATGACAAAATTGAACGTTTAATTAGCAAAAAAGATTTTATCAGTGTGCTTGATAAAACATTTGAAACTGATGAATTCAAAAATATTTTGAATTCGTTAATTTATTTTGCTCTTAATTTAGACAAGTCAAAAATTGCTGGTGCAAATGATTTGAACGATTTATTAAAAATTGTTGTTGAAAGTTTTATTAAGTCGAAAAGTTATAGTGATATCACGCCATTGCTCAACAAAATAATTACTTTCCCAGAAGTTCAAAAATTAATAAAAAATATTTTAAAACAATATGCTCCATCAATAGAGGATACATTAACTCCTTCACAAATATCTTCATTAGTTTCTAATATTATAAATAATGAAAACTTTAAATTTATATTAAAAAACTTTCTCATTAATGGAGTATTAGGCAATAATTTTAATTTATTTAATTTTAATATTAATCAAGCACTTAAAGACTGGATATCTGACGAAAATAATAATTTGCAATTATCACAAAAGATTGCACTATTTTTAAGTGAAATAACGAAAGATAAAAACTTTGCTAAGATTTTAGGAGCATATCTTTATAAACTTATAAGTAGTGAGCCTTTATTAACTAAGGATATAAATAAAGAAGATTTAATTAATTTATTACAATCTTTAATTCTTTCATACAATGATTTTGAGCAAATATTAGGTATATCACAACAATCTATTCATGTTTTGTTGAATGATATTGCTAAAAATAATTTAAAAATAAATTCTCATACACTTAGTGAGAAAATAATTAATATATTAAAAGAAAAAATAACAAAAGAAAATTATGAACAAATAATTCTTAGACTTTTAAAAGTAACTGCTAATGATTTAGACTCACTTAATAATAAAAATGTATTTAAATGTTTATTGATTAATCTATTTGATTATTCCAAACAAAATCCAAGTTTACTTGACAAACTTTCTAATTTTATTTATGAAAATATTAATGGTTTAGATAAATATACAAATGCTGATAATTTAAAATCATTAACTAAAAAAATTATTGGTTTTGAAGAAACAAAATTAATTTATCAAAATATTGTTTCTAATTTCATAAGTTTAAACACTGACGTGGTTCAAAAATCCACTTCTTTAAAAGATATATTAAATGAAATTTTTGCTCAATTTTTAACAACCAATAACTATGAAAAAATATTTGAATTAACAAATAAAATAGTTGATTTAGATGAAACCAAAAAAATTATTCAAAACATAGTTTCAATTCATTCCAAACCATTTCTTGAATATTTAACAGCAGACGAATGGATTGAATTATGCAAAAAAATAACCCAGAATAAAGATTTCCAATTTGTCTTAAAAGGCTTTTTCACAGATGTATTGTGAAAAAAAGAAATTACATTTAATGACTTAAAAAACATTGATGTAGTTCTTAAAAACTTTTTTGCTAATGCTAGCAAAAATGAACAATATGCAAAAAAAATCAATAGTTTTATAATTGCTTTTTCAAATGACAATATTGTTAAAAAACTGCTTGCTAAACTTATTATTCATTCACTTAAATCAAAACCTGCTTTAATTAAAGATATTGATTTAAATCAATTAACTGATTTGTTTATAAAATTAATCACTAAATATGAAGAAGTAAATGGTATTTTTGATTTTTCAACAGTTTATAAAATTATATTTAATCAATTAGGATTAAATGGCAAGAGTGTTGATGTTAATAGTTTGTTAAAACAAATTTCAGAAGAATTAAGCCAAAAATTAAATAATTCAAATATAGATGAGATCTTGTTAAAACTAATAAAAATATTTAATAAAGACAACTTATTAACTGATAACAAACACACACTAATGAAATTTAGTGAAAATGTAATTACTTATTTAATCGATAATAATTCTTTTGCTAATTTAGTTTCGAATGCAATTTTGAATAACAATAAAATTAAAGATAAAATTTTAAAATCCACATCAAAAGATGAATTTAATAACTTATTAAGTAAAATTTTTAGAATACCTGAGTTTAAACAACTATTTGTTGAAATAATTAATAATTTAATTAACAGTGATAGTTCATTACTAAATTCAAATGATAGCTTTAAGCATATTATTAATATAAAAATGAATGAGTTCATAAACGGGCATCAGTATTCATTAGTAAAAGAGTTATTTATTAAAATTGTTGATATACCTGAGTTCATCAAATTAATTAAAAATACTAATTTTTCAACAATTGACATTAGTGAATCAGATATTCAATATATCTTTAAATTAATGATCCAAAATAATAATTTCAATAATTTATTTAGAGGCATACTAACAAAAGGAATATTTAGTGATTCACTAAAAATAGAAAACATTTTTGATATAGATTCTGTTATCAAAGCGTGACTGAAAAATCCTACTGATTATTCTACCATTAGACAGGATGCATCTAATCTTCTTAATGATTTAATTAAAGACAATAAATTGATCGATATAATTACTAATTTGGTTTATGCTTCAACTTCTAAACACCCCGAATTATTTGATGGTATTAATGAAGCAGAATTCAAACAATTTATAAAAGCACTAATCCAAATTCTTCCTGATTTAAGTTCTAAGTTGGAGCTAGATCCACTGTTTTATGATGTTTTAATTCAAGAACTAGCTTCAAAAGGTTTAAAAATTCAATTCAACGAAATATTTAATTTGATATTTGCAAAAATCAAAACAAATATTAAAAAGATCGGTTTAGATAAATGATTAATTGATTTTGTGCGTGTTCTAGATAAAAACAACTTAATTACCGACAACAAAACAATCATTAAAAAAATAATTGCTAATGTAATTAGATACGAATCGAATAACTCTGAATCAGGCAAAAATTTAGCTAATATAATTTTCAAATTTACCAATAAAATAGGCAAATATATAACAAATGAAGAATTGGGTTCTTTAATCAATAGTACTATTAAACTGCCTGAATTCCAAACATTTATTGACCAATTTATAGATGTTTTATTGTCATTTGAAAAAGCTGACTTAACCAACGCCACTTCATTTAAACAATTAATTAATAAAGCATTTAAGAAGCTAAAAAATAGTGGCTCAATAGATAATTTATTTGTATTAGCTAAAAAAATTATTAATTTTGATGAGTTTAACAAACTTATTAAATCTATTTTTAACAATATTTCTGGGGCTAATTTTGAAATATTTACAGTCGATCAAATTAGAGAACTATTCGACTTTTTAACTGATGATATGAGTTTTAAACAATTAGTGACCTCATTTTTAGTAGATGGATTATTTAGTGATGATTTATCATTAAATGATTTTGACAATATTGATTTAATTTTAAAAACATGATTAAATAAACCTGGCATAAAAGAACAAGTTTTAGGTAATCTTAAAAATATAATTAATGCTTCTATTAATAATAATGGTATACGAAGATCTTTTGCTTTATTAATTTATAAAATAATTGAAAAAGAACCTATTTTAATTGAAAATATTGATAAGGAAAGATTTGTAACTTTGGTGGATAATGTTATCAGTTCATATAGTAATTTAAATGAAATATTTAATTTTGAGGACTGGTTATTTGATGAAATTATTGATCAACTAGCAACTAATGGAACTAAATTTAATAAAGCAAAATTAGCTGATGTTATTAAAAATAAATTAAGTAATAAATTCAATAAAGACAACTATGAGCAAAATCTTGCTAAATTGATAAAAACATTTGCTACTACTAACAATGTGGTTGGAAACGAAGAAATGATTGCTCAATTTGTGTCTAATCTTGTTGCTTTTGCCACCCAAGAAAAATCAATAGGTCAGAGTTTATATAACGCTTTACCAAACAATTTTGTCAATAAAATTAAGAAATATTTATCTGTTGATGAATTTAATGAGATGATAAAAAATGCTTTTGAAAATAGAAAACCAATTAAAAATTTAGTGTTAAATATCCTTTCATCATTAGCATCTGATATAGGAAAATATAATAAAGTATCGAACTTGATTGATTTATTAAAAATCTATGTTAATCCAAAGACTAAAATAACTAAACTTTCTGGTGATATTTTATTAATATTTAAATCAATCGCTCAACAGCCACAATTTCAAAAACTAATTATTGGACTTCTTAAGGAAAATCTTGCCCCTTATGGTGTTGATGTGGAAAGCGCTGCTAATGTTGCTTTTTATAAAGACTTATTAGCAAACTTGCCTAAAATTATTGAGAATCTTGAAATTGTGCCGAATTTATTGAATGGCTTCGCTGATAATATTCATAAATATAATAGTTTTGCTGATATGCAAAAAGATATATTAAAACTTTTAATAGATGCTTTAAAACCACAAAATTATAAGTTTATTAAGGTTATTTTAAATACCGAAGTTATTCAAAAGCACTATGCTGTTCTTAATGATAATATTAAAAAAATAGCTAACGGAATAACTTCTAATGATAAATTAGTAAATAAATTTATCACCGACTTTGATTTGACTAATATGCTTGTAAAACAGGGATTATCGCAAGAAGATGCTAAGATTTTTTGAGTTTCAATGTTTAAATCAAAAAATGTAAAGGACATGCTTCATAAATTCTTAGATGAATTATTTGGCCATATTAGTGAATATGCTAAATGTAATTCATGAGTTGAATTATTGGAAAAATTCTTCAACTCATCTAATGCTAGTCAAATTAAGGAATTGCTTAAAAAATGGTATGTCGAATTAGTATCTAATCAACCAGCTATATTTAAGCCATTAGGAAAGTTAATAGGTAATTCGCTCAGATCAAAAGGCTTTAATATCCCAGATTCTGATGATACAAAAATTGAGAAATTTATCCTTTCGTTAGCAAAGGCTATCCCTAAAACAAATATTTTAAATAATATCATCGACAATGTTTTAGCCCAATTGCAAAAGATTAGTAAAATTCCTACTAAAAATTTATCTAATGCACTTTTAACTGCTATTAAAAACGGTTGTTTAAGTTTTATTAGCAATCCAAGTAATGGCAAAATTGTTCTTTCTAAGATATTTAACAATATCAATGAATTTAATAAAATATTTTCAAATATTGATGTTAAGGCATATTCAGATTTCATTAACTTAATGTTTCAATATGCTCCTAAGGATGATAAAAAAGGTATATTCAATGTTATGTTTCACTCTCATGAAGCAAATAATGTATCAGTTGAAATTGGAGCAAGCGGAATCTGAAACATTATTCAGGGAAAATTAGAATCACTGATTTCTACATTTATAACACCATTAATGAAAAATTATGTTGATGAATTAGTTTCTAATCCAAACACATTTAGAAATACTATTGATATTAAGAAAAATATAAAAGGTTATCAATCAGTATGAAGAGCATATACATTTTTCTTATCTATTCTTTACTCAAATACACCAGGAATTTTCTTCTGAACTGGTGCCAGTTTATCATCAGAAGGCATGCTAAGAAAAGGATTCAGAATCTCATTTGAAAAAGCAGTAGCAGGCAGAAGTGATTTATTAGCAAAATATGGGCATAATCTTAAGATCATTGGTTTGAATTCGCAAACTTCAGCTATTGATTCATATTGATCTGGTGTTCAAAACATTGGAACTTCATCTGTAAGCATTTGGTTAAATGCTAAAAAATATGGAAGAGATTTTGGTCTTGTTTATGTTAGATATCAAAATACGTTTGATACAAAATATAACCCAGGAAAATTAAAAAGAGATATTTTAATAGAAGACATGAAAAAAGGCTATATGCCAGAATCAAATCATTAACCGAATATGATTGTTTTATAGGCTAATATCAACAATTTTGTAATTTGTAATTGGCTTACTAATGATTTTTAAAAGCGTAATTATCTTGTCGATCGTTGTCTAATATATAAATGATTTTTTAATCTTTATGCTAAAATATAAAAAGTTAATTTATAGGAGGAAATATGTCAGTTGGTGGTTGAGTTGGAATAATAGTTGGTGTTGCGGTTTTTATGGCAATTGTTGGAGGTCTTGTTGCCTTCTTCATAGCTAAAAAAATGTTTGAAAAACAAATTCGCGAAAACCCTCCAATTACTAGAAATATGATTAAAGCTATGTTTGCTCAAATGGGCAGAAAGGCTTCTGAATCTCAAATTAATGCTGTTATGCGTTCGATGACTAATGCTAAGAATGCAGAAAAATAATTTTAAATATTAAAATAGAAAACATAGATAATCATGTTTTCTATTTTTTTTATTTTATGAAAAAAAGTAATTTAAGTCGTAAAAATGTGTGTATTTGCAATAGACGCAAGCAAAAAAATGGAATTTTAATCTATAATTTAAAATATTTTATAAATTGGAGGATAAAAAAATGTTCAAAATGATTAAAATTTTGCCATGAAGAATTAAATGAATTTTCATTTTTGGAGCACTTTTGTCTTTAATTTATGTTGTTTTAAATATAATGCTCCCTTTATTAATAAAAAAATATATTGATTTAATTTTAACGGAAGACCATAGTAAACCTTTTACGATGGACTTCATTAATGGCAGGATTAACTTTGGCGATTATAGCTATCAAAGTTCTTTCACGTGACTTACTACTATTGTTCTATTGCAAACTTTTATAACAGCAGCATTAGCATTTGTATCAACAATTGTTATAGTTTGAGCAGCTGAACAAAGCAGTTATTACTATAGAAATCTTGTTTTTAAAAGGATTCAAGACTTCTCTCTTAAAAATATAGCCGATCTTAAGGCTGAGTCAATAATTACCAGAGTTTCAAACGATATAGCAATTTTTTGAGAATTTTTAGTTAATGGTGCAACCATTATGATCAAAAGTATTTTCTTAGTAGCCGGTGGTTTAGTAATTGCTACTATGGTTGATTGAAAAATGGCTTTAAGTATAATAGCACTTATTCCTATAGTTGCTGTGATGGGTATAGTTATCGGTTTGAAAACTGGTCCATTACTTAAAGAAACACAAAAATCAGTTGATGCTGTTACTAAAATAGTCAATGAAAATATTTCAGGAATTAGAGTTATAAAAACTTTTAATCTTGAAACTAAAAGACTCAATGTTCTTGAAGATGTTAATGGCTCATGATACAAAACCCAGTACAAATCAAATATGATTTTTGCTGTTGCTTATCCTGTTTTTCAAACTTTTTTGAATTTACTAATGATAGGTATTTATTCAGTAGCAGGTCACTCTGCTGATAACAATACTATTACAAAGGATGTTTTGACTAATGTTAATCTATTCATTGACTATCTATGATTAGTTGCGGGTGGAATTTTACTATTTTTAGCCTTTTTAAATTCATTATTTAGAGCAAAAATTGCTGCTGGCAGGGTGCTTGAAGTTATTTATTACAAAACTGATAATTTGCGTATTTTACAAGGTAAGCAAATCAGTTCATATGACATCATGATTAAAGATTTATCATTTAAATATTATCCAACATCTCCAAATTACGCAATTGCAGATATTAATTTGAATATTCCTTATAAAAATACATTAGGTATTATTGGCCCAACAGGTAGTGGCAAGAGCACAGTAGTAAATTTGCTTGTTAATAATTTTATATACAATGAAGGTTCAATTCAAATTGGTGGAAATGAAGTTAGTTCAATTAATTCAAAATTACTTCATGAAATTATAGGCATAGTTTATCAAGAGCCTTTATTGTATTCTGGAACTATAAGAAGCAATATGCAATGAGCTAAAGCTGATGCTACCGATGACGAAATTATTCAAGCTCTTAAAGATGCATGTGCTTATGAATTTGTTTCACTATTTAAAGATCAACTTGATCATAAGGTTTTACAAGGCGGTAAAAACTTATCTGGTGGCCAAAAGCAAAGACTATCAATAGCAAGAACTCTTTTAAGAAAACCAAAAGTATTAATTTTGGACGATTCAACAAGTGCACTAGACAACATTACATCTAAAAAAGTTTTAGACAACATTAGACAAAATTATAATTGTAGTGTAATCATTGTAAGCCAAAAAATTAGCAGTATTAAAAAAGCAGATAACATCATAGTGTTATCAAATAATGGTTTTATTATTAGCCAAGGCACACATAGACAGTTAATTAATAATTGTGACTTTTATAAACAAATTTATGAAACACAAATAGATCAATAATAAACAAAAGAAGGAGTAATAAATGGTTAAATTAAGCAAGCAAAAAAATATTGAAACCAAAGCAAAAGATGCTAAAGTTTCAACTATTGGTCTATTAAAAGCGTCCTTGAAGTTTATGGCTGTTAATGAAAAAAAATCATTAATTTGAGGTTTAATTCTTTCATTTTTAGAAGCCTTTCTTTATACTTTTGGAACAGCAATGACTGGTTTTATCATTAGTTGATTTTTCACTGAAGGGGTGATGAAACATACCGCTGCATTTAAAACAGATTTATTTATTGTTGCTATGGTCAGTCTCGCAATTTGTTTTATTTTATATCTAGTAACACGTTTGTTACAAAATAGAATGCTTCTCTCAACAGCTTTTAAAACAACTGCAAAAATGAGATCGGTTGCATCAAATAAATTGATTTATATGCCTATTTCATACCATGATAAGAATAAAATAGGTGATCAAATTTCTACTCTCACAAATGATATTAATAATATAGCTCAAACGTTAGTACAATTGTTTAATGACACTTCCGGCAAAATCTTCAAAATCATTTTTTCAATCATTTTTATGTTATGTTATTCAATTACTCTATCATCAATTGTTTTGCCAATAAGCTTTTTATTTTCAGGCCTAAGTTGAGTTTTTTTAGCAAAGGCCAGAAAACCATTTATCGAAGTTATTAATCACTTTGGTGATATGAATGCATATGTTGAAGAAATGATTAAAAACACAAAAGTTACTCAATCATTTGACAAACAAGAAAAAGCTATTGAAGATTTTGAAAAAATAGCAAGAAAAATCCGCAAGAGTGCATTTAAAGGTGATGTATATACTAAATTTTTTGATCCTTGGTTTGTTGTGTTTTCAAACTTTTTAGTCTTGATGATACTTTCTGTTTCATTGATTTTCAAAAACAAAAACATTCCTTTTGTGGGACTTATCGGACAAGATGTGACTGCGATTATTATTGGTTATATTAATTTACTATGAACCTTCACTGGTACACTTCAAATATTCTTTAGTTTTATATTTTCAACTCAAGTTGGTGTTGCTTCAACAACCAGAATATTCAAATTAGTAGGCCTTGAACCACCAGCTCCTATTAGAGATCCACAATATTTATATGCAATTGATATGAAAGGCCATGTTGAATTTGATAATGTCTCATTTAGATATGATGAAAATTCATCTAAATATCAACTTAGAAATGCTTCATTCTATGCTAAACCAGGACAAATAGTTGCTATTGTTGGCCCAACAGGAGCAGGTAAAACAACAATCATTAATCTGCTAAGTAAATTTTATGAATATGAAGCTGGTTCAATAAAAATTGACGGTATTGAGCTTAATAAAATACCAAAAGATAATTTGCTTGAATTAATGACGGTAGTGCTTCAGGACTCATTTATGTTTAATGATACTATTATGAATAATCTTAAAGTTGGTAACCCAAGAGTTAGTGATCAAGAAGTTATTCAAGCGGCAACACTAACAAATGCTCATCAATTCATTCAAAGCTATAAGCACGGTTATGATACTATTGTTGAAAATAATGGTGCTAATCTATCGCAAGGTGAAAGACAACTTTTATCAATCACACGCGCAATATTAGGTAATAAAAAAATATTAGTTTTAGATGAAGCTACTTCAAATGTTGACTCAAACACAGAAAAAATAATTCAAGATGCTTTGCAAAATTCAATTATGAAGAACAAGACATCATTTGTTATTGCTCACAGATTAAGTACTGTTAGAAATGCTGATTTAATATTAGTAGTTGATGATGGAAAAATAATTGAAAAAGGCAAACACGAAGAATTGATGCAACTTAAAGGTTTCTATTACAATTTACATCAATCACAATAAAAAAACAGGCACAAGCCTGTTTTTATAGTCACATAAGTGAAATGGTACGCCCGGGAGGACTCGAACCTCTGACCCAATGGTTAAAAGCCATTTGCTCTACCGCCTGAGCTACGGGCGCATATTAATGCCCTCTAATTAAAGCGGACAACTGGTACCCAGAACTGGACTTGAACCAGCACGAACTAACGTTCGAGGGATTTTAAGTCCCTTGCGTCTACCTATTCCGCCACCTGGGCATCTATTAAAAAATGCATTTTTATTATATAGTAAAAATAAAATTTTGAAAGTAATTTTTATATATATATTTTTAATGTGCAAATGACTTATAATTAAATTCGTAAATTTTACTTAAAGTGGTATAAAAAAGCATTTTTTATAAAAATTAGTAGTTCATTATTTTTTCATATTCATCAAGAGTTCCATGATAAATAAAACTCTTATCAGGTGCTATTTCAAGAATAACGTTTGCAACATTATTAACTAATGCTCTATTATAAGTTGTAAAAATAGCGCCGCCTTTATATGCTTGTAAGCCTTGAATAACACTATCAATACTTTCTGCATCAAGATGATCAAGAGGCTGGTCTAAAATTAAGAAATTAGCCTCAAGTAACATCATTCTTGAAAACATTAGTCTTGCCTTTTCACCACCACTAGTTACAGATACTTTTTTAAAAACAGAATCATTAGAAAAAAGCATTCTTCCTAAGAAACTTCTCATTCTTTGGTCTGAAACATCTTTGGTTTCTTCTGTTGAATTATATGGTGGCCATTTAGCTAATCATTCAATGATAGGCATATCTTCTTTAAAATATTTACTATTGTCATTTGGAAAATAAGTGTACTTTATTGTTTGACCTCATTTTATAGTACCATTTGTGGGTTCGGTTATACCCATTAAACATTCTAAAAATTTGGTTTTGGCTATATCATCATCACCAATAACAACCATTTTTTCACCCCTTGCAAGCGTAAAGGAAACATTTTCAAAAAGTGTTTCGCCTTTACTATTTACATATGTTAAGTCCTTAACTTCAAGGATATCTTTACCAGGAGCTCTGTGTATATCTCAATTTATGTATGGATATTTTCTGTTTGAAGGCTTAATTTCATCAAGCGTAATTTTTTCAAGCGATTTTTTTCTGCTGGTTGCTTGTCTAGATTTAGAAGCATTAGCGCTAAAACGAGCGATAAATTGTTTGAGTTTTTCAATTTGGACTTCTTTTTTAGCATTAGATTGTTTCATTAACTCTTTTGCTAATTCACTACTTTCTTTTCAAAATGAATAATTACCAGTATACATTTTTGCTTCATTATAGTCAATATCAACTATATTAGTACATACATTGTCTAAAAAGTCGCTATCGTGTGATACCACAATTACAACATTTTCATAATCAGCTAAAAAGTTTTCAAGTCATTTAATTGATCTAAGATCAAGATGGTTAGTTGGTTCGTCCATAATCAAAATATCTGGATTGCCAAATAAAGCTTTTGCTAACAAAACTTTAATTTTTTGATTAGCTGTTAATTCAGACATTTGCGCATCTCATTTTTCCTTAGGTATTTGTAAGCCAGCTAGTAATTCTTGGGCATCATTTTCAGCTGTTCAACCACCAAGGTCACCATATTTAATTTCCAATTCACCAGCGCGATTATAATCATCTTCAGTAGCATTAGGGTTAGCATAAATTTTGTCTTTTTCGTCTTTAATTTTGTATAAATCTGTGTTGCCCAAAATCACAACATCAGTAACATTCATGTCATCATAAGCATTATGATCTTGACTTAGTACGCTTATTCTTCGTCCTTTTTCAACAATTATTTGCCCGCCAGTTGATTCCATTTCGCCTGATAAAATTTTCAAAAATGTACTTTTTCCTGCTCCGTTAGCGCCTATTATTCCATACGCATTACCAGCTGTAAACTTGATATTTACATTCTCAAAAAGTTTTTTATCACTAAATATCATGCTTAAATTTTGTACTTCTATCATTTCTGCTCCTTAAAATAAAAAACTAGAAAACTAAATCAATTAGTCTTTTAGTTCTTTTTATATATTAAATTTTCATACCTAAGTCTTGTGAAACTAAATTATATTGATCATTATTGTTTAATTTCATTAAATATAGTGCTATCTTTTGATGTACAAGAATCGAAACTATTTCTTCTCTTGTAATATCTTTTGGAATTGGAAACATTGATGTAGCAAGGAAGTTGTATTCTTGTGCCAATTCATCATCACTAATTTTTATGCCAGCTTGTTTAGAAATAATTTTATCAATCAAAAGTAATTTATAAGACATTATTGCATTTTTAGTTGCTAATTCTATAATTGACGCAGCCTCGCCTGTTTTGTTATTTATTTTTTCCATTAGTGCTTTTTTCTTACTTTCATCGTCGATATTTTCCAAAATGTTGATTATATGATTATTTACACCATTATGAATATTAACATTATTGATAGCAATATGGTTTTTTTCTACAATAGCATCAATAGCTTTTTCATAGTACCTTAATAACTCACTTGATGAATTATTTTTAACTGAATCATATTCAATTTTTGCTCTAAAGTCCGCTAGTGAAAAAACATTTGGCAAATGAATTTCATGAATATTTTGATCTGTTAATCTTGTTCTAACTGGTCTTTCAATATTAGTTATTGTGATAATAAAATTCATACCATCAGGCGCAATTGTTTGAAATTTTTCACCTACAAAACGGCCAATTACTGCCTTATTAATTGAGAAATTAGGTGTGTCATTAGCTGTGATAACAATTTCATCATCAGTACCTACAATTTTATTATCTTTTGATCTAATAGCATTTCATGTAACTACATCATTAGCCACAACAGGCCCATTAATTTTTCTTAAAATTGGATAATTATCAATAATTCTTTCAAATGATTTTTCAAAATAATCATTTGGCACTTTCTTATATTCAAATTCAATTTTTAAATCATTGTATTTGATTTTTTGTATTTCTTCATTAAGGTAATATGTCAAAGTAATTGTGATTTGAAAGCCAGCAGCATTAGGCCCTTCAACACCTATAATTGGGGGCATTATTATAACATCAAGGTTTTCATTACGCAATTGTAGGAGCATTTTATCGACTTCATCTTTAGCAATTTTGTTTAATGTACTTTGTTCAATTTCTGAAACATCAGCTTTAATATTTTTTGATGCTAATTCCATGATTGTTTTAGCTTTATAAGATTCTCATTCTTTTGGGTTAATTTTAATTTCTTTTATTTTAGATTGATAATTAATCATAACGATTTGGCCTCCAATAAATTAAGACTCAATATAATATTTAATATTATAATTTAATTTTTTCATAAAATTAATGAATTAATAAAAACGTCCGATTTAAATTAATTTAAATAATTACAATTTTCTATATTTTACTGTTTTATAGACATATTTATAAATCTTAGCAATTCATATATGTTTATTATTATTAAGAGTTTATTTTTTGTGAGAATATAACAATCACTTAAAGCTAATTATTCAATATAAGTTTTATAATTTAAGTATATTAATTATTACAATGTTTCAAGGAGAAAATAATGCAAAGAAGCAGATTGAAAAAATCATTAATTTTTGCACTTCCTGCTGTTTTAACCACAACAATAGCACCATTAACAAGCATAAGTTGCGGGGGGGGCAAATATAGTTATCTAAATGATATTAAATTTAATTTAATCAATCCATCCATAACTACAAATATAGAAATAGTTGATGAATTTAAAAAGAATCCATCATCTTTAAAAAAATATATAGAAATTTCTAATCCAAATAAATATGATATTGAAATTAAAAATGTAGAGTCAGTTGGCAATAGTTCTATCAAGATTCTAATTAAAACATCTCAAAATGGAAAAAATGAATATAATGCATGGACTCAACCAATAACTGGCCTCAAAGATCCATCTAAAACGTGAGAACAAAAAGATTTAGAATTACTTTCAAAAATTTTATTAGATCAAGTTAAAAATAATCCGAAAGATTTAATTGATTGGCAACACAGTGATATTAAAAACAAGTTTCCATATGACATTAAACCAGAGATGATAAAATTGAAAACATCTATCACTGAGTTAATTGCTAAAAAATCACCTAAGGTTGATTTAGTAGCAAACCTTGATTCTAAGGATGATGTTAAAGGGGTATTATCGCTTTCATTAGAACTTAAAAATAAAAATAGTGTATCAAACAAAGTAAAATATAAAATAGCTAATAATATTTCATTATCCACTAACGAAGGTCTTTTATCATTAGACGATTTAGCATCAAAATTAACAATTGATGACTTAGACTTGCCTAAAAATATAAAAGATAAATTGCCATCAAAATTTGAAGATGATATTGTTTTAAAAAAAGATTCTGATTTTAAGAAAAAATATCCTAATGTTAAACTTATTAGAGTATCAAAACCAGACGATGAGAATGATGATCTAAATGGCATAAAAAATATTTCATTTAAGCTTAAATATGATCATAAAGAGTCATCAAAAGTTGCTAATTTGTCTATAAATAAGTTCTATTCTACAAAACAGTTTGATGCCTTGTG
>NZ_JNJV01000014.1 GCF_000702785.1 Mycoplasmopsis primatum ATCC 25948
GAAATTTACACTATATATCTTAAATAAAAAAATGAAAGATGAAGGTGTTATATATAAATTTACAAATAATTCACTTATTGAAGCTGTTAATTCTGCAAATGTGTTTGTTAAAAAAATAGATGGAACTATTATTGAAAAATGGTACGAAAATAGTGGTAGCAATGCTGAAAATTATTCAAATTTTAAAATAATAGAGAAAGTTTTACATTGTAATTAAAAATACCAAAAATTCCATATAAGCCTATAAATAAGGTTTATATGGAATTTTTAAATTTTCAACTGGGAAACTCGGGAAACCCTTTCTGTTTTTTATTATTTAATAACTAATTCAATAGCACAGTCGCTAGCTAAGAAATCGCCATCTTTATCATCATTTAAATATATTTGATAATGAGCCTTATTTTTTTCATAGTCAAGACTTTTTAAAAAAGTAATAACTTGGAATGGCTTACCAGCAACCATTATCGTTGATGATGTATTTCTTTCGTTCAAGCTAAAAAATAAGGATGACTCTTCTCTAAATATATTCAGCTTAGTCTTAGAGAATTCCATTCTAGTTGCTACATTTGTATCAGGTTCTTTAAATGTGTAAACTTTGTATTCTTCATTATCTATGTTAGCAATTTCAAAATTAGCATCTAATTCAAGTTCAATTTTGATATCCTTATCATTGCCACTAGTGACTAACGATTTAAAAGTTATTTTCATTTTTTTAATCTTTCTTTAATCAATTTTTCACCGTATAAAAATATTGATTTAGCAAGCTCGGGGCCATGTTCAATATAAGTGGTTGCTAATCTAATAGGCATAAATAAATTTTTTCCTTTTAAACCTGTTTTATTGGCTGTTTCATTAATAGCTTCTTGTATTAATTCAACTGTAAATTTTCTTTTTTCAAGTTCAGATTTGAAGGTTTTAATTACATTAAAATCCTTAGCTTCGATTACTGGCTCAATATTGCTTGGCTTGTCATAATTAGCTTTTTCTTCTACTAATTGTTTTAGTGTATAAACACTTTGCTTATATGTATCAGTGAATAAATTAATTCATTCATTATCTATAAAGTTTAATTGCTTAATAATTTTTTCATTAGACATATTTTTTATATACTGCTTTGAAAATCATTGCATCTTTTTAATATCAAATTTAGAAGGTGATTTGCTCAATCGTGCTGGATCAAATTTTGCTATTATTTCATCATTAGTCATTATTTCAGCACTGTCTTCACTTGTTCATCCAAGCAAGGCTAAAAAATTAAATATAGCCTCAGGAATATAACCATCATTTTTATAATCTTCAATGAATTGTTTTAATGAAGTATCCCTTTTAGATAACTTTTTACCATCCATATTTGTTATAACTGTTAGGTGTCCAAATTGTGGAGCCTTCCAATTTAACGCTTCATAGATAGCTAATTGTCTAGGTGTATTAGTGATGTGTTCTTCACCTCTTAAAACATGACTAATAGCCATATCGTGGTCATCTACAACAACTGCAAAATTATATGTAGGATAACCATCAGATTTAAAAATAACTCAGTCACCAATATCATTAGATGCGAAACTAATTTTGCCTCTCACTATATCATCTCATTCATATACAACATCATTAGGCATTGCAAAGCGGATGGAATATTGACCTGCTTTATCCCTTTTAGCTTTTTCAGCATCACTAATTTTGAGTCAATTTCTATCATATCTAAATGAAGCTATACCTTTGGCATCTGATTCAGCGTGTTGTTTTTCTAATTCATCCGCGCTATCATAAGCTTTGTAGGCTAAACCTTTATTTAATAATTCATTAGCAATTTCCTTATATCTATCAAGTTTTTCACTTTGACGATAAGCACCACATTTAGGATTAGGTTTTTGAGGACTTTCATCAGGAACTATTCCTAATCAAGCAAGATTTTCTAATTGACTTTTTTCTCCATTAGTCACATTTCTTTTAACATCAGTATCTTCTAGTCTAAAAACAAATGTTCCATTAAAATGTTTAGCATAAAGATAGCAAAATAAAGCTGTTCTAGCACCGCCTATATGTAAATAACCAGTAGGACTTGGCGCATATCTAGTTCTAATTTTGTTCATAAAAATATTCCTTTTTATTTCATATATTTAAGCAATAATTATTATATTTTATACTATTAGATTAAAAAGCGATATTTAGGGAATGCTTAGTGTGTATTTAACAAGTATTAGATTTTTGTCAGTTTCATATTAAAACTATAAAATAGTCTAATTAGTAAATTTTGCTTGTCTCAAAAGCCTTATGTTTTGACTCACTTTTTGCCCTTTCGTTTTTGACTTTTTACAGTATAATTAAATAATTATATTTATATATATTTTAAACTTAATATTAATTTAAGGAGTGCTTATGTCTAAAAAAAATAATGATAAAAATGAGCAAGAATTAATAGACCTAAAAGATGACAATAAAGATGAAGAATCTTATGACGAAAAGCAAGAGGAATCAAGTGAATTATTTATAGCATTTAAAAAACCAAAGGAAGAAAAAACAGAGGACAGTGACGAGTTTATTCCGCAAAATAAACCAGAGTATCAAGTGCAACCTCAATTATTAGAAAGTGAAAAAGATGGAATTGTACCTATTTTAATTTCCAAAGAAATGAAAACTTCATTTTTAGACTATGCTATGAGTGTTATTGTCTCACGTGCTTTGCCAGATGCGCGTGATGGACTTAAACCAGTACACCGGCGTATTTTATTTGATATGAACGAATTAGGAATTACAGCTGGTACGCAACATCGTAAAAGTGCTCGTATTGTTGGTGATGTATTAGGTAAGTACCACCCTCATGGTGATTCATCTGTTTATGAAGCTATGGTTAGAATGGCGCAAGACTTTTCAATGAGATATCCACTTGTTGATGGTCATGGTAACTTTGGTTCTATTGATGGTGACCAAGCAGCTGCTATGCGTTATACAGAAGCCAGAATGTCTAAACTAGCTGGCGAAATGTTAGAAGGTATTAAAAAAGATACTGTTGATTTTGTAGATAATTATGATGCTAGTGAAAAAGAACCTTCTGTTTTACCTTCGCGTTTTCCTAACTTAATTGTAACTGGTGGCTCAGGTATTGCTGTTGGTATGGCTACAAGCATTCCACCACATAATTTAAGTGAAGCTATTGATGCAACTGTGGCTCTTGCAAGAAATAGTGACATTACTATTGATGAGTTAATGGAATATATGCCCGGCCCAGATTTTCCTACTGGAGCAATAATTTTAGGTACCAAAGGTATTAAAGAAGCATATACAACCGGAAAAGGCTCAATTCCAGTAAGATCAGTGGCTAAAATAGAACATTTAAATAATGGAAAAAGCAAAATTATTGTGACTGAAATTCCTTATGAAATTAGAAAAACTGCCATTATTGAAAAAATAGCTCAATTAATGAAAGACAAAACTATCGAAGGTATTCATGACTTACGGGATGAATCAAATAGAGACGGCATTAGAATTGTTATTGATATAAAAAAAGGCGAAGCTCCTGAGATTATTTTGAATAAACTATACAGACAAACTCCTTTGCAAGCCAATTATAATGTGAACTTTGTAGCACTTGTTGATGGCGAACCTAAATTATTAAATATTAAGTATGCCCTTGAAGTTTATCTCAAACATCAAGAAGAAGTAGTAACTAGAAGATTAAAATTCGATTTAGCAAAAGCACAAGATAGAATGCATATTTTACAAGGTCTTAAGATAGCAGTTGAGAACATTGATGAAGTTGTTCAAATTATTAAATCCTCAAAAAATGATCAAGAGGCTCAAAATAATTTGGCAAAAAGATTTGATTTAAGCGAAAAACAAACTAAGGCAATAGTCGATATGCGTCTTGGTAGATTAACAGGACTTGCTATTGATAGTATGCTTGAAGAAATGAGACTTCTAGGCCTTGAAATAGATAAAATAACTAAAATTTTGAACAGCCATGATTTATTAATTGACTTAATTGTGGAAGAGTTAAATGAAATTAAAGAAAAATACGGTGATAAACGTAGAACTAAAATTGACACTAGTGCATTAGGTTCAATTGACGATGAAGATTTAATTCCACAAAAAGATATAGTTATAACAACTAGCACTAATGGATACGTTAAAAGAATTGATCTTGATGAATACAGAAGTCAAAGACGTGGCGGTGTTGGTATAACTACTATGAAAACCTATAATGATGATGACATTTCATCAATCATTACAACAACAACACACACTGATTTATTAATTTTTACTAATCAGGGACGTGTATATAGAATTAGAGCTCATGCTATTCCAGAATTAACTAGACAGTCAAAAGGCACTTCATTCATCAACATTATTCCAAGATTAAAAACCGATGAAGGTGAAAAGGTTATTTCTATGTTAGCTGTTGATGATTATTCTGAAAATAGATATTTATTTACAACAACCAAGTTTGGTATTATCAAAAAAACTAAATTAAGTGAATATGAAAGAATTAATGTCAGTGGTAAATATGCCTTTAATCTTAAAGAAGGTGATGAGCTAATCAGAGCTTCTATTTTAGGCGATGATGAATTGGTTCTTTTAGCTAATAATGAACAAAGAGTAATTAAATTTAATTCTAGTGACTTTAGACCAATGTCTAGAATTGCAACAGGTGTTAAAGGTATTAATTTAAGTGAAGATCAATTATGTATTTCTTCATCAACCAGTGCTGAAGGTGAATTAGTCTTAACTATTGGTAAATATGGTTTTGGTAAATTAACACATCATAGTTTATTTAGACTTACCCGTCGTGGTGGTAAGGGTGTTATGGGTATTAATGCTAAAACAGCCGGAAATTTAGTATTTGCTCGTTTTGTAAATCCACAGGATGAGTTGCTTATTATTACAACCAGTGGTTTAACCATTAGAACTGCTATTAGCCAAATTAGTATTACAGGCAGAGCAACAAAAGGTGTTAAATTAATAAATCTTAAGAAAAAAGAAGAAATTCAAGCCGTTGAAATTATTAAAATTGATGATAAAACTGATCCAGAAGCAGCGCAGGCGGCAAATCACATCTTAGATGAAATTAAAGCAGAAACTCAAGAAATAATTCTTGATCATGGTGAAATTGATGAAAAAACCAGTGAAATAGACTTTGATGAAGAATAATATAAGCAATAATATACTTAAAAATGAGGCAAACATGGAATTGAAACAAGAGGAAGCAAAAAATACTTTGTTTATCTGCAATTGTGCCCTTCTTTTAAAAATATACAAGAAAAATCCAATTAATGATTTTTCTTTTTCTTTTTTACTTGAACAAATTTTTAATTATTTAAATCAGGAACAAAATTCAAGCATTTTACTTAGTTATCAAGGCAATCAAAAAGGCTATAAAACAGTTGAATTAATAAAAAACATCCCATCAGTAAAAAATTTGAAAGTATATTCATACGATTCAACATATAGTACAGATATATCGCTTGATTTAATAGCACTAAAAAAATTCAATATCAATTATTTAATAAAAATTATAGTAAGCAAGAAAAACGATTCAATTAGCATTAAAATTTTCAATTCCCAAACAAATGATTATCTTGATAATTTACAATTACAACAAATCTATGATTCATACCAAAATGATTCTAAAACTACAATTGATAATATGCCTTTTGAACCAACTATTGAATTTCTTAATTTAAAAAATTTAATTATCGAGCAAGCATCTAAAAATGAAATATTAAAAGATTTCGTTAATGTTAAACCTAGATACATTTCAAATAATATAGCAATTACAAATGATGATTATACAACTGAATTATTAAGTGAACTATTTCGCAATTATGCTGCTAATTTTTTAATCAAAAAAGATAATTTATTTTCTAAAATTAACACTCTTTGATACAGCATTTTCAGAACTGATTCAAGTGTTCGCAAAGGTTATCAAAGTATCATAAACATTGATGCCTATTCAAATTTAATAGTTAATTTATTTTTAGACCTTAGGCTCAAAAAACTTAATTTAAATGAAATTGTTTTAATATATCTAGACTTTTTAATTGAAGAGCTTAAGCGCTCTCAAACAGTGAATATTAAAAATCTTTTTGTATTGGTTTCGCCTAATGTGTCGTATCAATTACTTGATTTATTGAAGCAATATGGACTTAAATATTATTTTTATAATCACAGCAATTTAACTCAAAAAATTAATGATGAAAATTGTTTGTTTGCATATACTTTTGACCAAGTTAATGGTAATCCTAGATATTCAAAACAATTAAATAATTTCTATTTTCTGATTTGTTTGGTTTGAATGCTCAACAGTTATACTAATCGTAATAATTTGCTTTCATTCAAATACAATCAATTATGTGAGAATTTTGGAAAAATTCAATATAAGAAGCAAATTATCAAATTTGATGATGAATTAATTCCTGACTTAGTGTCCTTAATAACTAATAATTATCACCAATTTAAAGATTTTAACCAAATTAAAGTTTTTAAATTTTGAACACATGATAAATATGCACTATTAAGACTATATTCAACCAAAAAACGCCATGCAATTATTATTTATTATGACTATACTATTGCTAGTTTAGTTATTGAATATCAAATGTGTTATCAATATAATAAAGAAACCTTTCCATGAAGATTTGATTTGTTTAAATATAAACTTAATTTAAATAAATGATTAAAAAATGTTAAAAGCAAAACTGAAAACATCCAAAACAATCAAAATCAAGACGAAATTGAAAGTACAAAATAAAGGTTTTTGCCACCTATATTTTTTGCTTCATTTTTATTGATTTTATATTAAAATTAAAAAGCATATTAACAGCAGATAATTATTTTTTTAAATTATATTATTTCATTGGATTTGAAAGTAAGGTTGCTGATAAACCGAAATCATTAAAATAATATTATAAAGAGAGGAATTATCCCTTTTTATGTTTGTATGCAGAAAGAGGAAAAATATGAGATATTTAGGGCCAATTTTCAAAAAGTCTCGTCGTTATGGAATTTCACTTCTTGAAAATGATAAAGAATTTTCAAAAGGCAAAAAGCGTACTTATGCACCAGGCCAACACGGGAATAAACGTGCTAAATTGTCAGACTACGGTCAACATTTATATGAAAAACAAAAACTAAGATTCATTTATGGTCTAAGCGAAAAACAACTTAAAAAAGTATATTTACGTGCTATTAAAATGAAAGGTGTTGCTGGTACAAACTTACTCCAATTACTTGAAAGTCGTTTTGACAACTTAGTATTTAGAGCGGGTTTTGCTTCAACTAGAAGACAAGCACGTCAATTAGTTTCTCACGGTCATTTCCAATTAAATGGCAAGAACGCTGATATTCCTTCAATGCACATTTCAGTGGGTGACACAATTACATTGAAAACTAAATCACAAAATAATGTATTAATCAAAGCAACTATTGAATCAAAACCAGCTGCTGCTTGATTAACAGTTAAAAACTTTTCAGCAAAATTTGATAGACTACCAGATAGAAGTGAACTAAATACAAACGTTAAAGAAAACTTTGTGATTGAACACTATTCAAAATAGTAAATAAGGAGATATTATTATGAAAAAAGATATTCATCCAGCATATCACGTTGTTGATGCTGCGTGCTCAACATGTGGTAAAAAATTTAAGTTTGGTTCAACAATGAAAAGTATTTCAATTGATGTTTGTTCTGGTTGCCACGTTGTATATACAGGTGATAGAACTAAAACAAAAGCTACTGGTATGGTTGATAAATTTAATCAAAGACTTGCTAAAAAATCTAAAAAACAATAATTTTATAAACAAAGAGCTAAGCGCTCTTTTTTTAGCACTCTTGCTGGTGCTAGTTGTAACTGTTCATATTATATTTTGCTTAAATACCTATAAAACAGTTAAATAAATAAACTAATCATTTTTAGCACTCAAATGCTTAAAATGCTAAAAATAATTTATAATATAAATTATGAATTACAATGATGATATCAAACTTTCAGATGATATGAAAAACGTGCTTAAGTGTACTGTTGAGATGTATATAGAAAATGGTTATCCTGTTAGCTCACAGGGTTTAATCGAATCTTTTGATCTTAATTTTTCTAGTGCAAAAGTTAGATACATTATGAATGATCTCGAAAACATAGGATATTTAGAAAAAACTCATACATCAAGTGGCAGAATTCCATCCGCTAAGGGTTATGAATATTATGCTAGATATTTAACTAAACCTAATGTTGACATATTTAAATCTAGATTAAGAGATATTTTTGCGCGTCGCAGAGTTTCAGTTGAAAATACGGTTGATGAAGTTGCCAAAATTATTACCGAATCAATAGGTGTAACATTAGTAACAACTGAATCAAATGAAGATGCTACATTAAACAATATACAACTTGTGCCTATTTCAGACCATGAGGGTTTAGTATTAATTACAGATTCATATGGCAAAACAACTACCAACCAAATCATTATAGATTCACATCAATATTCAATGGAAGATCTATCAATAGCAACAAAAATTTTTAACCAGAGATTAAACAATGCATTATTAACTTCTCTCGCTTCGTCAGTTAAATCTCTCGGCCCTATTCTTTCTGAATCTATTAAAAATTATGAGACGTTGCTTGAAGAATTTGTTAATCAAGTCTTTGACTTTGAATTTGTAAATAAAAACACAGTGTATGGAAAAAACAACATTATATTAGCTGATGATATTTCTAGACATGATTTATTGCAAATTCTTTATACAATAGAAAATGAATCAATTTGGCGCATCATTCAATCAGAAACAGTTGATAATCAAAATATAAAAATAGCAATTAGAAGCGATCATAGTACTTTTATTACTAAGAAATTAGATAATGCTAAAATTAAAGAAATATCATTAGTTGGAACAAATAGAATGAACTATGCAAAATGTCTGTCGGCACTGGAATTGCTTGAAGAGTTGATAAAAGAAGAAAAATAATTAGGAGAGAATATGAATTCAAAATTTAATAACATTATTTTAGAGCAAGGCGATAAATTAATTCTTGATATACATGTTTATACAAATAATGGTGGTATGTCTAAGGAATTGTCCAAAAATAATTTTGCACTTGTACTAGGACAAAATTCATTTATACCTGACTTTGACGAAAACTTTATTGGTAGAAATCTTGAAGACACCTATGATTTTGTTATTTCATTTGATAAAAAATATCCACTTGAAAAATATAGAAACCAAGATATTAGATTTTTAATTGATGTTAAAGATTATATTAGCAAAAGTCAGAGTGACCTTGAAACTAAAATCATTTCATTGCAAAACGAAGTTTCTGAAATCAAAAAAGACTATCAAGAACAGTCACAAGTTATTGAACTTACTAAAAATGAAGCCAAAAATGCTCACAATTCACTTATGATGGTGCAAAAACAAAAAGATGAATTAGAAAAGAAATTATTAAATTCAAAAACGAATAAGCAAACTGCTCCTAATAATGATTCTGCTACACCAACTAACAGTGCTGAAATAGAAAAATTAAATCAAGAAAATAAAGAATTAAACGAGCAAATCAAAGTTCTTAAAGAAGAAATTCAAAAAGCCAAAGCCGCTCCTAAGGCTTTAACTATTCCAAAAGAATTGAAAAAAGAAGTTGAGCAATACGCACTTCAAAAGTTTTTTGAAGAATTTGTGGCTTATTATAAATTTTACAAAGTAACTAGCGAAAGAGTTGATAAAGAAGCTGAAATTTTAGACGATCCTAAACTCAAAGCATTTTCAAAAGGTTATAGAATGATTACATGACAATTTGACGAGTTATTAAAAAAATATGGACTCGTTGAAATAAAACCTACTGAAGGTGAAACATTTGATCCTTCATACCAAAAAGTAAATGAACAATTTATCGATGATAAATTGCCAACTAATACTATTATTAATATACATTCACCAGCATTTAAATTACATGATCGTGTTTTACAGGTTGCATTAGTTGATACAACAGTTCAATCAAGTGATCCACAAGCTAAGAGAATAATTGAAGAAGATGGCGATGATGCTTATCATAAAACCCCTGGCGTAATTCATACCCTCGAAGAGAAAATTAGAAGCAGTATGAAAATTAAAGAAGAATCAAAAACCGTTGATAAAGCTAAAAAAACAACTGCAACAGCAACCGATGAAGACAAACCTAAAAAAGTCTCAGCAAAGACTAAGGCTGTTGAAAGAGCAAAAGCAGCAGCTTCAAAAAACTTAAAATAATTTTAAAATTAGAACATATTTAATGTATATAGATGTGTTTTATTTTTAATTCACAAAAATACTTTATATAATTGTAAAAGTTTTAATACAATGATGTAAATTAAAAATGATTATTTATAAGGATATATACAAAATGAAAAAGAATAAATTATTGTTTACTAGCCTCCTTGCTCCAATATTAACTATGCCTTTTATTGCAGCAAGTTGTAAAAAAGAAGATTCATCTGGTAAAACTTTGGATGAATTAGTTAAAGAAATTAAAGTTGAAGTAAAAGAAGAAGTAAAAGTAGCAGAAATTAAGGCTTCTGATGTTAAATTAGATCAGCTTAATATTATTATTCCAGATGGCTTAACTAAAGCTGATATTACACTTAAAGCTGATGATTCTAAAAGTGAGCTTACAGTAAATGTTAAAGTCATAAAGGAAAATGTAGTCAAAACAGTTTCATTAAAATTAACAGGGTTTAAAAAAGTATAGAAAAATTAAAAAGCGTTGAGGTTATTTAACTCAATGTTTTTTTATTAATAATTCATAGTGTTTGGCAGGTTATTTTAATGATTAAATCAAAGCAAGAAGGCAGTATTTAATCATTATAAAATTTGAACATAAATTTATAAAATGATTTTATTATATAAATATGCTATTTTTAACATCTAAAATTTTTAAAAATAATTTTTTCATTTAATGCTATTTTAAAGTCATATTAGTCAATTTTTGCTTTAAATAACTAAAATTACCTATTTTTTTCTTTTAACTCTTATTTATAGGAATAAAAATAATTTTTGTTATTTTCCACTCCTTTTAAAAATTAAAAGTTTTTATTTATATTATAATTTCAATAGTTAATATTAGTATTAAATACTATGTATTGACTTTATAAGTAAAAATTTATTTCAGTTCATTTTTGTCTATACGTTTTTTTGATTAAAACTATTTTAAAGTGAATTGTTTAAATTTTGTGAAGTAAAATTTGATTTTAAATTTAGAAAATAAATTAAGGAGAGGAAAGATATGAAAAGACTAACCCTTTCTTTCGATAAAAAAAATAAAGACGGTTATCCTTGAATTTTAAAACATCCAAAAATTAAGAAACAAAACTTGGCTCGTTTTAAAGAAAGAAGAGATGCTATTAATTGGTATTTAAATCTCAATTATGAAAGTTATATTTGATTCCAAAATGGTGAAGGTATTTTTTCAGGTCAAATAGCTTACTTATCAGCTGATGAAGCTTCTAAATCAACAGAGTTTCTAGCTATTCCAAAAGTTTCAGGTTTTGATGGAGGCGAATCATACGAAGAAATTTGTGCAGACTTTAATATTCACCCATCGTTGTGAACGAGAAGTTTATATAAATCAAAGATTGAAGAACAACTCAAAGATCTTGATTTTATTCAAGAAGCTGATCCTGAAACATATTTCCCAGCTGATCTTGAAATGAAAAGAAAATCGAACGCTTCATATATTGACTTGACTTCAATTAAGGCTAATCTTGAAGCTAAAATTGCTGAATTACAAAACCAAAATGATGTTGCTAGTGAAACAATAGCTAACCTAAAAGAAGCTTTAGCTAATGAAAAAGATAATTTTGAAAAAATTACTAATGAGATAGAAAACCTTAAAAATGCCCCAGCACAAGAAGCTACCGAATCGCCTGTTGATTCTAATACAGCAGTTGTTGATAATGTTGAAGCAGCACAAGCAGAACAATCTGCTGAAATTCCTGTAAATCAACCAATGGAAAATGTAGCGCCTGAACAACCTGAGCAATATGATCCTTATGCTCAACAAAATGTTCAAATGCCACAACAAGATATGTATCAAAGTACTAATGCTATTGATCTTTACAGAACAAATGAATATTATCCAGTTCAACAACCACAATATAATAACTTCCCTGTGCAAATGCAACCACAACAAGGTGGAATGATTCAAATTTATTCAAGCACCACAAATTTACCAATGGCTTACCAACCTGAAATGATTACTAGCTACTTTGAAAATAAGAGAAAAAAGGAAGATACAGCTTTTGCTCTATTAGTTAGTTTTTCAGTTGTTATGATATTGATCATTGTTTTAAATTTATTAGCTATATTAACTTATACAAATGCAATTAGTGTATTTGCTTAGGATAAGGAAAGGAAAATATGAGAAGTAAAAAAGTTTTTGTTGGTAGTTTAGTATTAGGTGCAACTGGTGTATTAGCTTTAGCTACATCAATTGCTTCAGTTACATTGGCTATTAAAGATAAAAATCAATTCAACTATTATGCTCATGAATTAGAAACTGAATATAATGAACTTTGAAAAGCTATTTATGGTGATGAAAATGATAAAGAAAGTGTTGCTAATAAGATAAAAAGAGCAAAACAATCAATTCAAGATCTTAAAAAATCTATTGATGATTCTGAAATAAAAAGCAATTTGGACTCATTAACTGATACATTAGTTGATTCAATTTCGCCAGTTTATAATCACGGTATTGAGCAATTAAAAAGATTTGGAGCATTTTATAAAGACTTTTATACAAAAGAAACTGATTCTGAAACAGGTGAAGAAGTCTTAAAATTTACTGATAAAATTAAATCTAACAATATTAAAAGTTATAGATTTGGTCATCATTTAGGTAATCCATACTATAATCATTTCAGTACGAAAGAATCTAATGAATTTAAAGCCTTACTTAAAGAACTAAGAGGGCAAACATTTATGGGTGCTCCTGTGGCTACTACTGGTAATGGTAAATTTCAAAAATTAGCTGAAAGAATTAAAGCTTCAACATTTGGTTCAGATATAAACCCTCTTTTCAATTCATTGGTAACTAATTACTATGATACACAAGCTTTATTGGAAAATATGGCTTCTTTAAGTTCAAACATAAATGATAATGAAGCATTTATGAAAAAATTAAATGATACTGAACTTAAATATTCTTCACAAAATGCAAATGAAGGCAAGAAGTTTTCAGATGCATTGAAAGAATTAAAAACTTTATATAATGCTTTTGATAGTTCTATGTCTCAAATTAATAGTTCACAATCTACTAATTTATCTAAATACCTTGAAAAAGCACTAAGTAAAGGTTTTGGTCTTGATGATAAATCAACTAAAGCCGCATGATTAGGTGGCATGAAGTTCTTAAATAATGCTACTAAATGAAGTTCAGAATTATGAAATGCTGTATATACTCATATTAATGATAATGTGAGATATTCAAGAGGCTTAAATGATTCAAGCGATAAACTTAAAATGAGTGAAAAAACAATGAATTGATGAGACACAATTACTGATGGATCATCAGCTTTCATTAAATCACTAAAAAGTGTTTCTAAGGCTGTAAGCACCAAAGGTAATTTAGCACAATCATTAGATAATGAAAAAGTTTCACCAACTGCTTTATCTTCATTTTATGCAAAGGAAATATTAACTAAATTTGCTTCTGCATCATTAGATAATTATAATAATGTTGTATCGCAAGTGCACGACGTTTTTGCAGGTGTTAAAAGCGAAAGAAATGATTTACTTGAACACTTTGCTAATTTACACAAAAACCAACTTAATTTAATTAAAGGTTTCAAAAAAGATGTCACACCTATTTTGGAAATATATAATAATACAGTTTCAAAAGCTAAATCACTTGGCTTAAATACTACTACATCGATTTTTGACGCTTCGCAAGCTTCAAACTATGCTATTGAATTACAAGGAAGAAAAGCTAGCGATTGATATAGTCAAATTAAGAGTACACTTTCTAGTTTTGAATCTAAATTAAATCAAACCAATCTTGATAAAGTTGATAAAAATATTGATACCACTAATTTCCTTGCTATCCTTGGTCTTGATACTCAAGTTAATAATGAAATTAAAGGTTTAGATGTAGCTAAAATGTTATTTGAAGATGATGCTACTGCAAATAATTCAATTAACGCTAGATATGAAACTTTTTTAAACGCAGTTAATTCAACAATTAAAGCTATTAATAATAGAATTCCTGAATGAGAAAATAATCAAGCAGTTTGAGGTTCGCTTAATGGTCTTTATGAAGGAAAAGCACACTCTGCTGTGCAATTAACTAAGAACTTCTTATTACATGGATTCTTTGACTTTACAGATGCCAAAGAAGTTAGAGATCAAATTAATGAAGAAGCAGCTAAACTTAATCCTAACTGAATTAGTGACAGTTTAACAACTTCAACTTCATCTAAATTCAATCAATATGATGACTTTTCATCAAGCAGCAATTCAATTGCTGGATTATTAAACTATGCTAATAACTTTATGAATCTTGCTCTTAAAAACACCAAGATTCTTGATGAAAAGCACAAACAATACGAACAATTACTTAAAAAAGTAGACAACCGGATTGTTGAACTTAAAAACATTATTAATCCTATTAATTACCAAAACGAGCAAAATGATCTTGATGTTGCTTTAAATAATGCATTTTATAGATCATTAAAAATCTATTCAAAAGTTGATGATTATGCTACAACAACACTAGAAAAATACTCACAACTATTTGATGAATCACAAAATGCTATATGAACACACAAAGTTGCTTATTATAATTCATGAAAGAATTTCTATAATGCAGCTTCTGGTATTGGTAGCAGTCCTGAAATACTTTCATTACTCAAGAAAGTTAACAGTGCGTATTCATCAACTGAATCAGCCTTATTCTATTTAAAAGATTCTGCTAATTCAATTATGAATAAAGCTAAAAGTCAATTAATTGACGATAATGCTCAAATTAAAGGCGTGATTAGTGCTGAAAAAGCAGCCCAAAACTACAAGAACACATCAGATTTTAATATTTTAACTACTAGTGCAATAACCGGTAGTATTGATAAAATTAAAAACGTTTTAACTAAATTAAACAACATATATGAATATGTTTCTAATAATGCCAATTTTGATTTAATGAAGCAAAAAATTAAAAACACAGTAACTAATAATATTGATGAAAATGCTTCATTAAACAAATTAACTAAATATGAAGCATTTGAATTACTTAAAAACATCGGTCTAAGAAACGATTATTCAGATAGAGTTAAAATGCTTACTAATGTTAAAACAGCAGTTAAATTTAATGACGATCCTAATGTTATTAACGAACAAGCTACTAGATATGGCTTTAACCGTGATGGCAATTCAACTACCGATACATTATTTGAAAACTTCTTGATGTTATTATTAATTGAAGAAAATACTATGAACAAAAAATTTGCTGAATTAGATAAACAAGCGGATGACCTTGAAAGTGTTCTTTACCAAAGTGTTATCACACCTAATTATGATGATTTAAACAACCTTTATAATAACATTATCAAAGCATCACAAATGATTCACTACTTCAACAATGTTCTTAGCCCTAGCGGCACTTCAAACGAAATGGCTTTAAAAACCAACAATAAATACTTCCACTCAGTAAATAGTGGTAACAATAGAAGTATTTACGCTAAACCAATTCCTTTTGTTCTAAGTGCAAACTTTGGGTATACCAACAAAGGAATTTCTCAATCATTAGAAAAAAACCTAGCCGATGGATTGGGTATAACATCTAGTTATCTTGATCACCGTAGAATTGGTCATACAAGATTTACCTTTTCTAAAGTTTTTGAAGGAGATAGAAATTGAGATGAAAATTTTTATAATTGGAGATGGAGAGAAGTACAAACTAAATGAATGCATAAGAGTACAGTTTCTGGTTCAATCTATGTAGATTTAAATCAGTTTACTGCTTTAAATGGGAATACTATTGATATATCTAATTATTACTCTGCTGTAAAGCCTATTAATAATTATTGAATCAAAGTGGTTGATACTTTGCATGAAACCTTAGAAGATAAAAGAGCTTTTGCCAGAGCTGATGACGGAGTTAATCCAACAGTTGATCTCAATGCTTGGATACAAAATTGTAAAGATTCTAATTCATTATTAGATATGTCTGGCAAGCATTTACACACTGATAGATATCATACTAATGATTGGGATTTATCTTATAAAAAACTTGTTAATAATTCTGATTGAAAATCATATAAAGTTTTATCTTTTGAGAATATGATTTGAACTGAAAAATTTAAGGATGAATTAGGTAAATTTGAACAATTCCGTAAACCACATCAATCATCAATTTTCTTCAGAGACTTTAATGAGGATTACTTAGATTCATTCCTAGAATATAACTTAACTCAAAATAAATCGTATGATAAATTCTCACTAAGCTTAGATGATGAATTTAGTGCTAAATTCCAACAATACAATGTTCAAATAACCAATCCTGCTAATGTTTATGGTAAAGTCCAAGTGTCAAATCCAAATGGTTACACATATATAGGAAGAATTGAAAATATTCCTGTTAATACAACTTATTCAGTAGACATTCCTGGTTTAGGTCAAAAAATGGAATTTAAATTTGACTATCAAATGCAAATTAATGGTGTAAGTGATCATGCTAACTTCTTAAGTAAATTTGCTCATAAAGCTGGTGCATTAAGAGCAAGCAAAAACTACAGCAGTGTATCATACAGCTTTATTCCATACAAGTGATAATTGAAATTATTCCTATAAAAAAAATATAAACAAGCAAGTTAATATTGCTTGTTTTATTTTTATTGTTATCAGTATTAATTAATACCAATCTTGCTGTTTTACAATAGAATAAAGAAAATTGTAAATTTACATTTAATTAATTAATATTTAATATTAATCTAATATTAATTTTGTATAATTAAAACATTAATTAATATATAAAAATATAAGAAAGGATATCGATATCTCTTATGAATAATATGAATTATAATCAATACCAACAACCTTATAATACAGGATATTCTAACTATGGTATGACACCACCTAAAAAAGGAGCTTTGAGTCGTTGAGAAGAGTGAAATTTTTATTACAATTCTAAAAAAACATGATGAGCAGTTGGTGTAGTGGCCGCTATTCTAGCATTATGATTAGCTTTAGTTGGTTTATTTGCTTTCTTTACCAACAAAGCACTTGAAAATGCTTCTGTACCTACTGGAAATTTTAGTATTCCAGACCCTGAGGCGCTTGGACAATTACCATTAGGCGGAGCAATATTTGGTATGTTATTTATGATATGAATGTCAATTGCATTTGCATTTTTATTAACATATTTATGCATTGTTTATTCTATTAAATCTATGAATCCTAATGCATTCAAACTTGCTACAATTTTTCATAAATTAACATTAGCCTTTAACTTCTTACACTATTTACCTGTTTTATTAGCCATTAATAAATACATTGATGGTCCAAGCGAAGAAGAAAAAGCAATTGCTGATTGAGAACAAACAATTATAAGCAATTTTGGTTACAACCCTACATGAGGCTCAGGCAATAGAACATTAGCACTTGCTGGAACTAACCAAGGAGGTTATGGTCAACCTTCTTATGGCCCACAACAAGCAACAGCTCAATTTAATCCATACGGTCAACCAAATATGCAACAACCTCAATATGGACCACAACAAGCAACAGCTCAATTTAATCCATACGGTCAACCAAATATGCAACAACCAACTGGTCAATATAACCCTTATGGTCAACCAAATATGCAACAGCCACAACCAAATCCATATGGCCAATACAATCAACCAAACATGCAACAACCTCAATATGGTCCTCAACAACCTACTGGACAATATAACCCTTATGGTCAACCAAACATGCAACAACAACCAAATCCATATGGTCAATACAATCAACCTAATCCAAATCCACAAGCTAATCCTTATGGAAATTATCAAGGATATCCATATCCAAATAATAATCAAGGACAAGGTTCATATTAATTCATACATAAACAAAAATCCCACACGGGATTTTTGTTTATTTTTGGATCAAAGATTTAGTAAAAAATTCTAATTTACTCAAAAATTTTTCCTAAAAAATGTGTTTTGATTATTATTATTCTATTGTATAATAATAATGCTTTTTATACGTTGTAATAAAAGAGCTGGAGAAGTAGCTCAGCTTGGCAGAGCGCTACGTTTGGGACGTAGTGGTCGCAGGTTCAAATCCTGTCTTCTTCACCATTAATGGGGGATTAGCTCATTTGGCTAGAGCGCCTGCCTTGCACGCAGGAGGTGGTGGGTTCGAATCCCATATCCTCCACCATTATATGGCGTTGTAGCTCAGTTGGTTAGAGCATTCGGTTCATACCCGAAAGGTCAAGAGTTCGACTCTCTTCGACGCTACCAAATATGGAAATCTAACTGCATGGACCTATAGCTCAACGGTTAGAGCAACCGGCTCATAACCGGTCGGTTACTGGTTCGAATCCAGTTAGGTCCACCATGGGTGATTACCCAAGTCTGGCTGAAGGGACTAGTCTTGAAAACTAGCAGGAGCTTCACGGCTCGCGGGGGTTCGAATCCCTCATCACCCGCCATTTGTTCGCAAGAACACTAAAACATATGATTACATATCGCGGAGTGGAGAAGTTGGTATCTCGCAAGGCTCATAACCTTGAAATCGCTGGTTCGAGTCCAGCCTCCGCCACCATTGGTCCAGTGGTAAAGTGGTTTAATACGCCTCCCTGTCACGGAGGAGATCGCGGGTTCAATTCCCGTCTGGACCGCCATTGTGGCTCTGTAGCTCAGTAGGTAGAGCAACGGATTGAAGCTCCGTGTGTCGCTGGTTCGATTCCTGCCGGAGCCACCATATCATATATAATTTGACTTCACAATAGTGAAGTTTTTTTATATAATAAAATAATATTTATATATCAATATTATTTATAAAGGAATTTTATGACTAAATTTATATTTACAACAGGTGGAGTGTTATCTGGTTTAGGTAAGGGTGTAACTTCTGCTAGTATTGGAAATCTTTTAAAATCACAAGGCTTTAAGGTTTTTGCACTTAAACTTGATCCATATTTAAATGTAGACCCAGGCGCTTTAAGTCCTATTGAGCACGGTGAAGTTTATATTACTAGTGATGGTTGAAAATGTGACCTTGACTTAGGACACTATGAAAGATTTATTGATGTTGATCTTTCAAAAGAAAGCAATTATTCAAGTGGTCGGATTTATCAAGAAATTTTTGAAAAAGAGAAAAAAGGATTTTATAAAGGCAAAACTATCCAAATAGTGCCACATGTTACTAATGAAATAATTAGCATTATTGAAAACTGTGCTAAGAAGCATAAACCTGATTTTATGTTAATTGAAATAGGTGGTACAGTTGGTGATATTGAAAGTAGGGCACACATCTATGCTATGAGTAAATTTGCTAGCATGTATCCTGATAAAACCTTTTTTGTACATGTAGCTTTTGTTCCTTATCTATCAGCATCCAAAGAATATAAATCTAAACCATCACAAGTTTCAATTAGCTCACTTAGATCATTTGGTATTAACCCTAATGTCTTGCTTTTACGCTCACAAGGTGAAATTGATAATATGATTATTAGTAAAGTTGCTGATGCGTCATTTTTACCAAGAGAAACTGTTATTAATGTGCCAGATAAAGCAAATATTTATGAAATTCCAATTTATTTAAAAGATCAAAAATTACTTAAAATAATCTACAATCATTTTAATATTAAAAAAACTATTAATAACCAAGCTTTTAAACCTTGAGAAGATTTTTTAGCTAAATATTTAGCCTCAAAAAATACTAAAAGCAAAATACTATTGTGTGGCGCTGATATAGCACTCGAAGATGCTTATTTATCAATTATTCACTCATTAAAAATTGCAGCAGCTCATTTGTCTATTGATTTACAAATAGACTTTATTAAGCCAAGTAATTTAGGCACTAATACAATTGAAAGTTATATCAAACAAAACCAATATACTGGCCTAATTTTATTGCCTGGAATTGATTATAAAGATTATGAAGTAATGATTCATTTAGCTCATTATTGTGCTAATCAAAATGTATCTTGCCTTGGTATTCTTGAAGGCTATCAAGCGATGGTGTTAGCACAAGCCAGAAGCAAAAAACTTTTTAATGCTACTAGCGAAGCATATAAAAGTGAATTTAAAAACGGTGAGTATCTTTTTAAAAAGCTTGATAAATTTAAAATCGGAGCTTATGATATAAATATTAAGCCACAATCGTTATTAGCATCAATTTATCAAAATGATCTTATTAGTGAAAGATATCATAATCAATATGAATTAGATCCTAAATACATTAATGATATAATCGATGAAAACTTCCATTTTACAGGCTTTTTATGCAAAACTAATGTTCCACAAGCATGCGAATTAAACAATCATAAATTTTATCTTGGTATTGAATACCACCCTGAATTTACTACAAGAGTATTAAAGTCAAATAAATTATTTGATGCTTTTCTAAAATCAACAATTAAATAATAATATTGGAGAATTAAATGAATATAGATGATTTGAAAAAAACTTTAAATATGCCTAAAACTGATTTTGAAATGCGGGCTAATTTAGTTACTAAAGAACCAATTTTTAGAAAGCAATGAGAAGATAATAAGCTTTATGAAAAAGTCCTTGCTAAAAATAAAAATAATACTCCTTTTATACTTCATGATGGGCCTCCATATGCTAATGGAAATATTCATATTGGGCATGCTTTAAACAAGATACTTAAAGACATTATCATACGTTACAAATCTATGCAAGGTTTTTATACACCATATGTTCCGGGTTGAGACACACATGGTCTTCCAATTGAACTTAAAATGTTAACCGAATCTAAACTAAATTATAAAAATCTTTCTCCTCTGGAATTAAGACAAAAGGCGTCTGCTTATGCTGATATTCAGGTAAAAAATCAAATTGCACAATTTAAAGAATTACAATTGCTAACTGATTTTAAAAAGATTTATGTCACAAAAGATCCTAAATTTGAAGCAGCTCAGTTGAGACTATTTAAAAAAATGGTGCTTGATGGTTTGGTTTATAAAGGCCTTAAACCAGTTTATTGATCACCAACTAGTCAAACAGCGCTAGCAGAAGCTGAAGTTGAATATAAAGATATTGAATCACCATCAATATTTGTGGCATTTGAAATAATTGATACTAATGGTTCTCAAAAAATTAAAAAAGGCGATAAATTAGTTATTTGAACTACAACGCCTTGAACTTTATTAGCTAATGCTGCTATTGCTATTGGCGAAAAATTTAATTATTGTCGTTTTGAATATCAAAAGCAAGGCTACATTGTAGCAAGAGATCTATATCAAAGTGTAACTGAAACATGCAACATGAAACAATCAACTATTACTAGCGAATTCATGGCATACGAATTGCTTGATGTAAAATACAAAAGCATTTTAAATAATCTTACTTGTCCAGTTGTTTTTGGACACCATGTAAGTTTAGAATCAGGTTCAGGTTTAGTTCATATTGCTCCTTTATTCGGTGAAGATGATTTTCAAATTGGAACAAATAATAGCCTTAATATGATTATGCACGTTGATGATGACGGTGTTTTAAATGAACAAGCAGGTAAATATAAAGGTCAATTTTATGAAAAATCTAACTTACTTATTTTTGAAGAATTAACTAGTAAAAAAGCCTTATTAGCTAAAAATACAATTCATCACTCATACCCGCATGATTGAAGAACACATAAACCAATTTTATACAGAGGAACACCGCAGTGATTTGTTTCAATCAGCAAAATTAAGCCACAATTACTTAATGAATTGGAAAACATTACAACATTCCCAGATTGAGCTAAAAAACGCCTTATGTATATGATTAACGGTAGAAATGATTGAACTATTAGCAGACAAAGAACCTGAGGAGTTCCAATTATCATTTTCTATAATAAGGATAATAAACCAGTAATAAATGCTCAAATTTTTGATTATGTTATTAACTTAGTTGAAAAATATGGAACAAATATTTGATGGGAAAAGTCAGCTGATGAATTATTGCCACCTGAATTTAGAAACAACGGTTATACCAAGGAAATGGATATTATGGACGTTTGGTTTGATTCAGGCGCTACTTCATTAGCAGTTGAGATTGATAAAAAAGTCCATCCACCATATGATTTATATCTTGAAGGTAGCGACCAATATCGTGGATGATTTAATTCTTCATTAATTAACTCGGTTGCATATTGTTCAAAAGCACCTTATAAACAATTAGTTAGTCATGGTTTTGTGCTTGATTCTAAGGGCGAAAAAATGTCTAAGTCCAAAAATAATATTATTGAGCCACTTAAAATTACCAAAAAATACGGTGCTGACATTTTAAGACTTTGGGTTGCTAATAGTGAATATACAAATGATGTTAATATTAGTGATGATATCATCAATCAAAACAGTGAAACATATCGTAAAATTAGAAATACAATTAAATTTTTACTAGGTAATTTAAATGGTTTTAAATATGATGCCAAGGCTAAAAGAAATGGCATTCATGAATACATTAAACATGAATTAGAAAAAACAAAGGCTGAAATTTATAAGGCATATGATGAATATAACTTTTTAAATGCTATAAAGTTAATCAATAAATATGTTGTAGAATTATCAAGTTTTTATTTAAATATAACAAAAGACATTTTATATGTTGAAGAGTTTAATTCAAATAATAGAATTATGACCCTTACGAATTTTTATGAAATAGTAGAATTTTTAATCAAAATAATTGCTCCTATAATGCCAACAACAGCAGAAGATGCTTATAAATTTTTCAATAAGGAAAACAAGTTAGAAAGCGTTCATCTTGAATCATTAGATAAACCTAAAGAATATGATGAAACACTTTTTAACAAATGACAAGAGTTTTTCAAGTTAAAAGATGAAATTAATTTATTGATTGAAAATGCTATTCAAAAAGGTTTAATTAAAAGAACTAACGAAGCCAAAGTGACAATTTCAAACCCAAGTGAATTTATCAAGAGCACTGATTTAAAACAATTACTTATGGTTGGGCTAATCGAATTTGGCAATGAAACTAAAATTGAAGTTTTTGATTCTATTAAATGTTTAAGATGTTGGAATCATTATGCGCCTAGTCAAATTAAAAATGATCTATGCCCATTGTGTTTAAAAATAATTAGTAAATTGGATAAAAAATAGTATGGCTAACCAAGAGCAAAATAAAGATTCATTTTTAATAAAAATTAAAAACATTTTTAGAAAATGAATTAATAATCTTAAACACAATTATGTATCAGTTTTAATTAAATATGCCCTTTTTGTAGGCTTATTTGTAATTTTACTTTTATTTGATCAATTAACCAAAGATAACTTTTTTAATAAAATTCCCGATTCTAGTTCTGCTTCAGGTTTTGAAGGGGACACCAGTATAGTATATGATTATGGTCTAATTGGTTTTAGATCAGTTGCTCATCATGGTGTTACAATTTTTTCTAATAAAGAACTATCAAAAACAGGTTTTAATTTTATACATTTTATTAGTATATTATTGTTAGTTTTTTTGCTTATTACGCCATCGTTTGTTAAATCAAATTGTATTATTATAATATGTGCACTAGTAGCAGCTGGCGATGTGGGCAATTTTATTGATAGAATGAAGTATAACAATACCGTGCTCGATATAATTTATTCACCATTTCTTGAAAGGTGAGCTAATAAACATCTAGGAACATTTAATTTTGCAGACACATATATAGTTGCTGGTTCTGCACTATTAATATTCTATGTGATATTAAAGAACTTTATGATGCCTTCAAAAGAAGATCTTTATGAAGAAAATATGATTAATGAACTTTTAGTTGATCCTATTGTGATTGAGCAAGCAAAAAATAAATTAAGCAGCAAAAAATCCTGAGTTTCCCAGTTAGCACTCAAAAATCAATCATAAATTGAGGTCTTATATACTTTGTATATAAGATTTTTTTATAAAAAATAAAATATTACAATGATTACAATGATAAATATGGTATAATATTGTCATGAAAAAGACGGGATATATTATTTTAAAAATAAAAAGAAAAGACTTTACATATGTTTGCGCCGGAATATCAAACGGTTTTAATAAAGGCACTGGCAATCAAATAGGATTGGGTAAGTTAGAAGATTTGGAAAGAAAAAATGAAAATGCTATTGATATATTAAAGAAAGTGGCGAGAGAAATCGATATTAATCAACCAAAAGAAAAAGT
>NZ_JNJV01000015.1 GCF_000702785.1 Mycoplasmopsis primatum ATCC 25948
AAACGGCCTCAAACTTCTTGAAGTTTCTGCTCCACACAAGATGTAATTTCAGAAAAAAGCACAAAAGAATTTGTTAATAAAAAACAAATTCTTTTATTTTCTTTTGTTTTTTAAAAATAATGATATATTTAATTTTCATATTAAAAGGTTATTTTATAGGCCTTTTTGTAAAAAGATGGAACTTTTTACATTTTTTTATTTTTAATATAAATATCTTATTATTTAATATATATATATTAAATAGACTTATTCAAACTTTTAAATAAAGAGGTAAATTATGAATAAAAAGACTACTAAAACACTTTTATTGCTTGGATTTTCGTCATTGTCTGTTCCAGCTTTAGCATTATCATATAATCCAAAGCCAAAAAATATATTGCTAGCTCGTTCAGCAGATAAGTCAGCTACAAATGTCAAAAAATGGACTAATTATAGGTTAGGAGCTAATGATTGAACTAATGTTTATAATCTAAGTGAACATTATGGCAGTACTATTTTTAATCACATCAAGCCGATTGATGTTATTAAGAACGGAAGTGCCAATTCAGTGTTTAGCAAAATAGTTGAACCAATGGTTTCGGTTATTCCTTTAACACAAGAAAATCAAAATCTTGAACAGCAATGGGCTGTTGTCTTTAATACAAGAGGTTTCAAAAACGAACACGAAGAAGATTTAAAAGGCCAAAACGGCAATATTAGCAATCCTAATTTTTTAAATAAATTTCCTTCCAAAGAAGTTTTTTATAGTGTTTTGTTATCCAAAGATTTAGAAGTCATCACAGGCAAATCAAATGAAAAACCGCTTGAAATCCAATTTTATCGTCCATGAGAGTATAGTGAAGACCAAAAAAACAATGCATTTAAATCACAATATGAAAATAAAAATAATTTTTTACTTAATCCAAAAGACTATTATAAAGGCTATAAAATTCAATCTCTTAATTTAAATCAATCAAATAATCCTACAGGCAATATTTCTGATCCTGAAAATACAAAATATATTGAATCATATGGTGATTATGACTTCAAAGAACGCCTTGGCACTTTAAAAAAATGACAAAATGATCTCACAGATCAAAATGTATATTCTGCTAAATTATCTAAATTTTCTAGCAATCAAAAGATTCAAGAAGAACAAAATAATAATTTTGAACACTTAAATCGCATTCCTTGATGAAAAAAATATCGTAATGTTGATGACTTTTTTATTAGAGACAGCGGTACTTGGATGCAACTTAAATATGTGCCAAAGGCATTTAGAGCAAAAAGAACTGTCTTTACATTTTGAACTAGAAGAAAACCTGAAAAATTCTTTAAAGATTTAAGGGACGACGATACATCTAATTATTTAGGCCTAAATGATTCTAAATTAGCACAAAGATCAACTTTTGTTTTAGGTAGATATAACTATAGTGAAGTAAATAATAAATCTTATAGTGTTTCAAATGCTTATATAACAAAGGACTCATTTATTGATTCTGATGATGATAAGCTAACAGATTACATTGAAAAAATGTTAGGAACAAATCCTAATGATAGAGATACAGATAAAGACGGTATCGCTGATGGTGCTGAATTTAAAACTACTGATAGTTCATCAAGACCAGACACCAGAATGGTTTTAAATAATGGTTCAAAAGCAGTTAAAAAATTTAATGCTTCTGACCCTAGAATTTCTAATAAAATTAATAGCAATATTAAATTTGTAAAACTTTCTAATTCACTGGTTATAGGTCAAACTAATCCATATGTCACAGTAGACTTTGGATGAAAAGCAAAAAACAATATATTTAATTATTTTGGAACAACCATTGCTGATGAAAATGGTTTCTTTGCTATACCAATTGGAAAAAGATTAGAAGTTGATTCAACAGGTACTATTCTTAATAAATATAATAATAATATTATATTTAATAACATTGAAAAAAGAGTTCCCAAATGAACTAATCTAATAACTAATCACGGTGATTTAACTGTTCAAAATAATTTTAATAACGCAGTACAATCTGCTATAAATGATGGTTCTAATTTCGTTGTTAGATATTGATCTGATGGCAATGATGAAAATGCCTTATATGAAACACCAGCAGAACAAAAAGCTATATTAGTAAAAGCTAATGAATTGCTTACTTCTGATGTTGTAAATAATGAAGTTAATAGGATAGGTTTTTCTAAAGTTGGCGTTGAAAACTTAGCTAATTTGTCAAATGATAATAAGTTAAAAATAATTAATGAGTTAAAGACAAAAAGTGCTGTTTTAAAGTCATATGTGGAAAATTTAGATAATGATTTAACAATAGTAAATAGTAGCAATCCTTCTCATAATGCAATAGTTAAAATTCGTTTTAAAGATAATTCAATTGGCGAATTTAATGCTGATGTTTTCGCTTTTATAGACAGAAATCTATATGCGCAAAAATTAGAAAATTCAAAAAATGACTATATTTCTAAATTAAGAAATCAAATTAGTGATTCGACTCAAGAAGAAATAAATAATGGAATTATAGATTTAGAAAATAAATTTAATGCTGCAAAATTGATAATATTGAGTAAAAGTTTTCCGATCACACAATTAGGTAGTAAAGTTGTTGAATATGAAAATGAAGCAAAACAAGTTTTAGAAAACGCAAAACAATATAAAAAGAATGTTAGAACTCAACTTTTAAATGAAATTGATTTGAAAATTGCTTCATTAAATGATGCGGTTTCGACATTGACGAATGAGGAAAAACAATCATATTCAGCTGAACTTAATAACTATAAAAATGAAATTAACGAGGCTTATTTTAATAATTCATCATCAAAAGCCGATGTTGATTCATTAGCCAATTCAACACGCAACAAATTTAATAAAATAACAAATCAATCTAAATATAAATCAGATGCAGTTGCTAAAATAGAACAAATTATTACTGACGCTGATATTGTTAATAAAATAAATAATTCTAATCTTACTACCGAAGAAAAACAAGATACTTTAACTAAATTAAGATTAGAAAAAAACAAGACTATTATAAATATCAATTCAGCACACAATAATTGATATATAGATGCACATGTATCTACTTTTAATAATTTTGTCTCTACTCTAAATCTTACATCAAGTAAAAGAGAAAATGCTATAGTACAAATTGATCAATTAAAACTTCAAAGAAAAAGCATCATTGATAATTCTAATTTAACAACAGAAGAAAAAACTGAACTTTGAAATACTGAGTCAATTTGATTTGACGAGTTCAAAAACAAAATTAATGATAAAAGTCGTGTTGAAAACGATTCGCAAATTGATAGTTTAATTAATGAAGCTAGTGAAAAAATTAATTCACCACTTGATTCAGCTAAAAGAAAAGATGCTATTAGTAAGGTACAAATTGCTGCTTCAAACAGAATATCATCAATTAATGACTCATATTTAACAAATGATGAAAAACCTGCTTTAATTAATCAAATTAACACAATTTTAAACGAAGCAATTAATTGAATAAAAGACTCTAACACACATAAAACTAATGATTCAGTTGACACCATTGTAAATGATGCAATCAATGTAATGCAAACGACACCTGCTTCATTAGAATCACCATTCAAAAATTCTGTAATCAGTGAATTAGAAAGATTAATTCAAACTAAAAAAGATGATATTAATAATTCGCAGGCAATGATTGATGTTGAAAAGCAAGCCAAAATTGCCGAACTAGATTCATTGTTTGATGACTTCAAAAATAAAATTAATAAAAAGAATCTTACAAACGATAATGTATTAAATGAAAAAAATAGTTTTATCAACACTATCTCATCAGTTGATATGACTGGTAGTGCTAAAACTAATGCTAATTCAAATATAGAAAATTTAGCTGATGCTAAAAAAGCAAAAATTCGAGATTCTAAATTAACCACAGAAGAAAAAAATCTTGCTAATAACAAAGTTGATGAAGAAATTAAGAATGCAAAAACTAAAATTGCTAATAAACAAACTAATTCACAAGATGATATTAATACAATCATTGAGAACTTCAAAGCAAAAATTAATGACGATAATATAACCTTTGTATCAAGTAAAAAGACACAAGCTATTCAAAGTTTAGAAGCTATAGCACAAAGCAGAAAACAAGAAATTAATAACTCATATTTATCAACTAACGATGAAAAAGCAGATGCAACTGGTCAAATCGACAATATTTGAAGTCAATTTATTAATCAAATAAATGATGCTATTTCTAATGCTGATGTGGATTCGCTAGTAGCAGAAAAATCACATTTAATTAATAGTATAGATGCAGCGCAAAATGACAAAACAAATGCTAAAAATGCTATAAAACAGGCTTATGAAGCAAAACAAAACACTATCAATGATGTTAATTCACCACTTACAGATGAAGAAAAAACTGCTAAATTAGATGAAATTAAGCAAATATATGAAGATGCTAATAATAAAATAGATGCTCAATTAATTGACAGATCATCAATATCTAATATTCAAAATAATGCTATCCAAAGCATTAACAATGTTTCGCTTGATTCTTTATATAAACAAAAAGCGATTGAAACTTTAAATAACGAATTAGAAACTATTAAATCTAAAATTACAAACAGCAGTAATTTAACAAATACTGATAAATCGGAAGCAATTAATAAAGCAAGCCAAATAGTTGATGAAGCTATTGAAAATATAAAGAACTCTAAAACTAATGGCAGTGTTGATAATTTTGAAAATAATGCTTCAAGAGATCTTTCAAACATTGATGTAAATAAATCTAATACTATTTTTAATGCAATCGCTGAAATCAAAACTATTGCTGAACAAAAAAACCAAGCAATAGATAACTCGAATTTAACAGAAGACGAAAAAATAGCAACTAAAAATAAAGTTCAAGAACTTAAACAAGCAGCAATAGATAATATTGCAAATTTAAGAAATGATGATGAAATAGCGCAAGCTAAATCAAATGCAATTAGCAATATTAATGCACTATCAACTGATTCACAAGCCAAAGCAGATGCTATTCAATTAATTGAAAACTCAGCACAAGCAAAAATCACTGAAATTGAAAATTCATCATTGACAGTAGAAGAAAAAACTGCTGAAAAAACCAAAGTTGAAGACGCTAAACAAGCTGCTATTAGTGCTATTAATAATAGTAATAGAAATAGTGAAATTAAGAATGCTAAAGAAAACTTTAACCTAAGTCTTAATGATATTAATTTAACATCAACTATTAAGGATCAAAAAATAGCTGAAATAGAGCAAAAAGCATTAGATTGAATTAAAGAATACAAACAAGCTCATTCTTATTTATTAGAAGAAGAAATTGCTACTGCTATAACTGAATGCAATAATGCTAAACAGAATGCTATAAATGCTGTTAATAGTGCTAACTCAAATCAAAATGCTTCAAATGCTTATAATAATTTTGTAAATGTGTTATCTACTATTACATCACCATCAAGTTCAGCAGCAAAACAAACTGCAAAGGAAGCTATTGATCAAGCGATTGATAAAAAAATACAAGAAATTGATAGTTCAAGTGCTACCATAGAAGAAAAAAATAGTACAAAAGCATTAATAGAATCAGCAAAAAACCGCATTAATGCTCAAATCGATGGTGCTAAAAGTCAAGCTGAATTAGATCAAATTGTTACAAAAGGCAAAGAAGCTATTGAATCTGTTAGAGTTTCGTCAATAAGCAAAACCAATGCTAAAACGCAAATCAATGATGCTATAACTGCTAAAAAACGTGAAATTAGTGATAAAACTAAATCATCACTTACCAAAAATGAAAGAAAAACAGCATCTGATATATTAGATCATAACAAAATTGATGCCTTTAGTGCTATTGAAGCTGCTATGACTGATGCTGACGTTGAAAAAGTTAAAAATGAATGATTAGCTAAGATTAATAATATTTCATTAATCTCAAACGAGAGAGCTAAGGCTATTAGCGATCTTAATGATGCAGCAAGTGCTTATAAAGTAAAAATTAGTCAATCAAACTTAACTGCAGAAGAAAAAACTAATGCTACTAATTCAGTTGATCAATTAGTATCACAAGCAAAAACAGTGCTAGAGCAAGAAGATGACGATTGCAATGCTGTAAAAGATACTTTTGTAGCTAAATTTAATGATATTTCTATTGAATCATCAATTAGAAAACAAGCCATCGAACGTGTTAAAAAACAAGCTGAAAATAAGATTTCTGATTTACAAATTACTAATTTAACAAGTGAAGAAAAGGCTGACGCAATTGCTCAAATTAATAATGCTAAAGACAGTACAATTGAAAGCATTAATAATAAAGATGATGCAGTTGATAATCAATCCGTGGAAAATGTTGTATCTAATTTTCATAGCTTACTAAATGGTATTAAAACAACATCAACTATAAAAGCAAACTCTATTGAAGAAATTACAACAGCTAAAAATAATAAGATAGCAGAATTAAGTACTTCATCATCGCTCTTAACTACTGAGGAAATTCAACACTTTACTAATTTATTAGAAAATATTTTAACTGATGCTTCTAATAATATTGAAGGCGACCAAAGTAATGATGAAGTTCAAGTAACAAAAGCAACATACCTATCTAAAATTACTGATATCAATCCATTGGTTTCTAATGATAGAAATGAAGCTGTTATTAACTTAGAAAAAATAGCTGCAGACAAAATAAGTGCGCTTGACAGTGTTAGTCCATCATTATTAAACAGCGAAAAGGCAGACGTAACTTCTCAAATTCAAAAATTATTAAATGATGCTAAAAATATGGTCAATGATAAATCACAATCGCCTTCAAAAAATGATTTGATAAATGCCATAAATGGCTTTAAAACAGCCTTAAATAGCTTAAACACTAATTCAGTATTAAAAACAACTGCTAAGTCAGAAATAGATCAAGCGGTTCAACAAAAATTAAGCGAAATAAGAAATTCTAATTTATTAACAGTAGAAAAAACCGCTTTAGAAGCAAACTTAGAGCAAGCAAAAAAAGATGCTTATAATGCTATTGATAACGAAACTGATGAAAATCAATTAGCTAATACAATTAACAACCATAAAGAAAAAATTCTAGCTATTAATGTTGTATCAGCTAAAAAGCAGGCTTCAATTCAAGATATTGAATCATATATACAAACTAAACATGATGAAATTAATTCTGCTACTAAATTAACAAGCGAAGAAAAAGAAGAAGCTAAAACAAAATTAAATAGTATAAAAGACTCTATTATTATTAACATCAATAGTAGTTCAGCAAATGAAGAGTCTGATTTAAACAATATACTAACAAAAGGTAAAGCAAAACTCGATGAGGTTGTTTCTCAAGCACAAAACGCTGTAAGTATAAAAGACAAAGCTATTGAAGAATTAAATCAATTAATAGAATCTAAACGCCAAGAAGTTGCTAATGCAACACCAAGACTGACTGACGAGGAAAAAGAACAAATAGAAGCAGAATTAAACAGAATTAGTAGTAAAGTGTCAGCAGATATAAACAACGCTAATTCAAAAAATGATGTTGAAAATGTTAAGGTAAGCTTAGCAAATGAAATAAAAGCAATTTTGACTAATTCAGCTGTAAAACAACAAGCAATTGCTGAAATTGAACAAAAAACCAAAGAAAAATTAGAATCAATTGCTCAATCAACTAAATTAACTGTTGAAGAAAAACAAGCTAAAAAAGACGAAGTTAATGCTCTTAAAAAATCAGCAATTAATGACATTAATAATGCTACAAAAACAAGCGATGTAACCGCAAATAATGGAGTTATTGAACTTAAAAACAAATTTATTAGCAATATCGATGCTATTACTGATGAATCTGCTGCAAAAGAAAATGCTAATAGTAATATTAATCAATTAGTAAATGACAAAATTAATAAAATTAATAGTTCATCAACATTATTAGATGATGAAAAAGCAGAAGCAGTAAATCAAGCAAATGCCCTTCAAAACCATTTATTAACTGAAGTAAGCGCATGCGTTACAAATGCTGAAATCAATAATGTAATACAAAAAGCCCAAAATGAACTTGAAAAAATAGCTGAAAATTCATCAACTATTAGTGACCTCGTAAATGAAGTTAAAAAATTAGCTGATGAAAAAATTGTTAGAGTTCAAAACAGCAATTTAACAACTGAAGAAATTGCTGAAAAAACAAACGCATTAAATGCAATTAAAGACAATGCTCAAGCTCAAATTGAAAGTGATAAGAGTTCAAAAGCAAACGCTGAAGCTAATAAACAAAATATTATTAATCAAATCGATGCAATCTCGCTCACTTCTGATAAAAAACAAAGTGCTATTGACGCAATTAATTCAATAGCTAACCAAAAACTACATGAAATTCAATCAAAAGGCTTAGCATTTACTAATGAAGAAAGTCAAAATCTTGTAAACAATATTAATGATTTAAAAAATAATGCTATTAGCAATATTAATCAATCAGGGTTAAATAATAATCAAGTTGATAACTTAAAAGCAGATGCAATTTCAGCTATTAATGCATTGCAAATTGAGCCTGCTATTAAACCAAATGCTAAAAAAGAAATTCAAAAAGTTGTTAAGAATAAAAACCAAGAAATTGAAAATTCAACTGCTTTAAGTACTAATGAAAAAAATAAAATTAAGAAATTCATTAATGATTTAGTTGTTGAAAAACAACAATTAATCGATGATGCAACATCTAATGCTGACGTCGAACAAATTGTTACAGAAATAAAAACAATTATCGACAATGCTTCTAATTATTCAAATCATAAACTCGATGCTATTAAGGCAATAGAAACAGCTGCTCATGATAAATTAGAAAAAATTAACGCTTCAAAAACATTAACTAATGATGAAAAAATCAAATTAGAATCACAAGTTAGTGCAATTAAAGAAAAACAAACTCAATTTATCATTAATCAATGTCATAACAATACAGATGTTGATAAAACAAAATTAGCAGCAATAGAAGAAATTAATAAAGTTAATGAAAATACATCACCATCAAAATCACAAGCTGTTGATGAACTTAAAAAAGTTGCTGATAATGCTAAATCAAAACTTTCTGTGATAAGTCCAAGTTTAACAGTTGAAGAAAACAAGCAATTAAATGAAGCTATTGACAAGGAATATAATAAATACTTGCAATTAATTAAAGATAGCGAATGATCAACTAAAGTTGAATCAAATAAAGAATTAGGTATTAAAACTATTAATAATCTAGTTCCAACTAATTCAAAAGCAAAAATAGATGCTAACAAAAAAATAAATAAGTTAGTAGATGATAAGATCAATGCTATTAGTGATAATGGTACACTGACTTTTGAAGAAAAAGCGCCAATTATTAGTAAAGTTAATAAATTAAGAAATGAATATATTAATGAAATTAATAATAGTACTAATTCAAATGATATAGAAAAAATTCTTACAAAAGCAAAAGATGAAATTGACAATATTAGAATTGAATCTAATAACAAACCCGCCCCATCAGAACCAGATTCAGTAAGCAACGTAAATAGTGATCTTATTCCTTTAATTACTTTATCTATAATGATGCTGTTGATTATAACTACTATTTCAACAACAATTTATGTAAGTAAAAAGAAAAAATAGTTGCTCTATAAAAAAGACCCGTTAATATAACGAGTCTTTTTTCTTAAGTTTCCGAGTTTGAGGTGCACAAAATAACATTTAAGCCTTTTTTAAGGGCTTATATGTTAAAAAATGCATCTCTTACTTACATACCATTTTTAGCAAAAAAAGAACCAACGAATGTAATTTTCATTGGTTCAATTTTATATAAAGTGCTGGAAAAAACCAGTGTATTGGGATTATTTTCTTAAATTTAATTCAGTTAAAACTTTATTGTAAAGATTGAGATCATCTTGTTTTAAGTGTTGAAGTAAAATTCTTCTTTTTGTAATTTTAGCAACAAAACCTCTTCTTGAATGATTGTCTTTAGGATTAGTTATAAAGTGTGGTTTTAAATCTTCAATTTCAGCTGTTAAGATAGCTATTTGTACAAAGATGTTTCCTGTATCTTTTTTGTTTTTACCATATTTTGCAACAATTTGAGCTTTTTGTTCTTTTGAAATCATTTTTTCTCCATATAAATATGTTTTACCCTAGTTTATATCGAATATATAACCAAGTATAAAATTGTATTGCTTTAAATAAAGCTAATGTATTTTACCATAATTTATTCTTATTATTTAGTAAAAATTTTTTAGCACTCAAAAAGTCATTTTCGTTGATTTCATCATCAATATTTGAATTTACAAACCTAATGCTTTTAATAGTCTTAATTCTTGCTTTTAAGTCTTTTGTATCGTTTAGTTCGAAGTCAATAAACTTTATTTCCATTTCATTTATATTTGTTTTTAAAATGCCATAGTAAGTCATTTCATTTATTTCAGCAAAAACTAGGTATATGCCGGTTTTTAATGGGACAAGGTTATTATTTACTTTAAGAGTAGCAATACCATCATGCTTGCTGATTAAAGCAAAAAACGAAAACATGTATAAATTAAGTGAATTAACTAATTCAATGTCTCCTAATTCAACACATTCTTTTATAAATGTTGTTGAAATTTTTATGTTATCACCAATTGTTAATGTAGGGGCTACAAAAACATTTTCAGCTCCTATTTTTTTTATTAAAGTTTGTTTGTTTCCTCTGGCTTTTTCACCAAAACGAAAGTCTTCGCCTATTATGATATTGATATCTTTTTTATCTTGATTGTTTAATAATTTGTCCAAAAATAAATCTGGCTCATAATTTTTAATTTTTTCAAACTCTAAATATATTCCATTTGTAAAACCAAGATTAGCGAGTTCCTGAATTCTGTTTTCAAAGTCACTAAAAATATAGCCATTTCTAGTTTTTGGCATATTTTCAACATCTTTAAAAAAAACTATCACTATATCCCTATTAGTGTTATTTTGCAATTCATTAGCTTTTTGTAAAAGAGAATTATGACCTAAATGAAAACTTTCAAAAACACCTATTAAATAAATAGGTTGGTTAAATTTTGGAAGTTTATCAAGGCTATATATATTAAAACTCATAGATAATATTATAAAACAAGTCCCAGCTCTTTTAATTTAAGATAGACACCATTTTGGTCACAATCAACTGTCGTGTCTTTTGCGACGCTCTTAACTCAATCATTTGCTCTATTCATAGCTACACCATAAGCTGCATCACGAAGCATTTCATAATCATTTGAGCTGTCACCAAATGCTATTAAATTTTTATTTCTATCAAAACCTAAATAATTACACAATCAATTTAAGGTTTTAGATTTGGTAATACCTTTTTTTCCAATAAAAACACCCTTACTTCATTTAGCTGTAACTTCAAGATCCATATTATGTTCTTTAAAAATTTCGTCAGCTTTTTGAGCACAAGCCACAGAATCGTCATGATTCAAGCTACCTAATGTAATAATATGCAAGTGATCTTTTTCAATTTTTGAATAGTCCATATCAAGCAGTTTATCATTATGCGGTTTTAAAAATCAAGTATTTGTGTCCATGTCTGGTGATTTAAATCCATAGTTAATATCAGTGATTAAAAAACTATTGCAAGGTTGAAAATGATTAAAAGTTTCATAAAGAATTTTGAAGTCTTCAAATTCAATTGGTTTTTCAAAAATCAATTTTTGGTTTTGAACGTCATAGCAAAAGGCACCATTTGCTCCAATAAAATAATCAATTGTTTTTGGCTTATCAAGCAACTTGCCAATTGTTACAAATTCTCTAGCTGATGCTAAAACGGTTTTGATACCCCTTTTATGTAGTTGTTCAAACATATTGATAATTGTATCGTTAAATTCAAGATGGCCATGTTCTAAAAGCGTGCCATCAATGTCAAAAGCTGCTATTTTAATGTTTTCATTTAATTGTTTTTTATTCATTTTTGCTCCCTACAAGTATTTGATTAAGTTTATTGCCAAAAATTTTTTTCACTGTTATTTTTAAATTGTCAATTTCAACAATTCCTCATATGATTTCATTATTTTTAAGCATATACTTACCACTAACTAAGTTTTTATTATTGGCAATTGCAACACCATTTTTTAATAATTCAAATTCATTTTTTGAAGGTGTAAAAAATGGAATATTAAAAAGGTGTGTAGTGCTAATTTTAACAAAGTTATTTCCATTTAATAAATTAATATTTAATGTGCCAATAGCGGTTCGGTTTAGTTGCGTCATATAAGCATATGAGTTTAAATAAATACCTAAATCATTTATTAAACTTCGTATATAAGTCCCTTTCGAAACTTTTAATGATAATTTTAACTGCTGCTTGTGAAAATTAAACTCAATTATTTTGGCTTCATAAACTTTTATGTTTTGTGATTTTAAAGAAATGTTTTTGTTATTTCTGGCTAGGTCATAACTTCTTATTCCATTTATCTTTTTAGCGCTATAAATTGGTGGAATCTGACTTTCTTGACGAAGTAATCAGTCGGTTACTTTACTGATGTCTTGTTCTGTAATAATTGTATTTGATGAATTAATTATTTTGCCATCGGCATCGTATGTATCTGTTTGGCAGCCAAATTGAATGACAGTTTCGTATGTTTTGTCATTATGACTGATATAAGGAATTAATTTGGTGTCACTATCAGTGGCTATCAATAACAAGCCAGAAGCTAATGGATCTAATGTTCCTGTGTGTCCTATTTTTTGAATAGAGTTTTGTTTAGCAAACTCTTTAATTACATAGAAGGAAGAGTAACCTTTGGGTTTATTTAGTAAATAAAACATTGATTATTCCTCCTTATACAATTACTAATTAGTTGGGCTAAAATTATAATAAAAAAATCACTTTTTCAAGTGATTTAATTTATGCTGAATAATTATTTATGCCAGCAAATATTTGCTCAGCCGGTTCATTAGGGAACACTCAATATTTGTTATCAATTCTATGTTTAATTCCAGCTTGTCTTTTTTCTTCAAAAATGGATGCTAGTGACACACCTGTAAAGAAAACAGTTATCATAATTAAAGAACTTGAAACAATAAATGCTAAACATGTATATAAATCAATTGCTTTAACAAATGACATCAAAATCCCAAATGAAATTACTATTAGAGCATAGATTATTACATTGTTGCGGAATGTTTCGTAAAAAATGCTATTTGAAATATTTCTAATTTGATCTTTGCTTAATGTTTCATCTTTGTCATATAAATTAATTTTGTTTTTAATAGAACCAAACGATATAAAACTGATTATATTTGTAAATAATAATGTTCATAAAAATGACTGAATAGTAAATGAACTTAATGGTATTCTAGTAAGAATAAACATAGCAAAAGTTAATATAGTATTTTGAATTACTGTTAAAATAAGAGCACATGTGTAGGTTCACCTTAACCTGATCAATGAATAAATGATCATAGCAATAGATGAAACCCCAAGAATAATGCCAAATTTTGTAAATTCAATATTAATATTAATAAATGATGATTCAGCAAAGATCCCTGATAGATTAAATGAATTTCAAACATTTTGTTTGATTACTGAAAGAGTTATTGAAGTAATTACAGCAGCCACTATTAAAATAATAGGAGCAATAGTTGCGAATTTTGATTTTTTAACATAGTCAATCTTTTTATACTTACTTTCTTGAGTAAGGTTATTAATTTTGTTAGTTTTTATTGCTAATAATTTAAGATGGTTATCAGCTATATCGGTATTAATAAACAATGAAGTAATAAAACGATTTATTATAAGCATTGAAATAAGGGCAAAAATAGATGAGAAGGCCACCATAATAGAAAAGCTTTGCATATTAGGTGTTCCTAAAAAGAATGAGATAATTGATAAAATTAACGAAATTATGAATATATCAAGCATATTAAAGAAATTTCTATTTCATGCTGTTTTAAAGGCTTTTTTAGTCCGCTTCTTGCCTTTATATATTTCATATTTTAAATCATTAAATATAACAGCTAATGGAATAATTCCCATGATAATACCAACTGTTAATCCAACAAAACTTGATGGTGAATATTCGCCCCTTAATACAGTAAACATTTGTAATGTTAAGAATATATATAGAGCAACAGGAATAGTGCTTAGCGCACCAAGAAGCCCATAATTAACCATAAGCGCAATAGCAATAATTGATATTACAACTACAAAAGCAATAATTACATATTTAAAATTAAATTGTGACTTTTCTTTTGTAAAAAACAAAGGTTGACTGTGAATGCTAAGACTTAAATTTTTGTTAGCACCGAAGTTTATACTTGATGCTAATGATTCAGCGTGAGTTCTATTAGAAGTTGATAGTTGAATAGTAAAAGTTTTATTATTCATTGATTGATTAACTTTAGAAATATTTACTAAATATTTACTACCATCAAATTGAAATTTTTTAACTGCATTAAGTTTTTTATGTTTATCATCTCATGGTGTGTTGTTAACGAATGTGAAGTTAGCAGCATTTTGATTAGCAGCATTTCAATCATCTTTATAAAGTGGTGAATTAGCTAATTTATAAAGATCATCTAAGTTAGACCACATAAACATTATTTGGCCAGGAGTTTTAGAAATATGCTCAGTTGCTTTTTTTCATTCTAATACTGCGGCATTACTCTCTAATTCTAATTGCAGTTGATATTTACCAGTTATTGGGTTGTATCTAACTACTGCACTGTTTTCTTTAATAGGTGTTATGTATTTTTCAATATTATTGTAATCAATTTTAACTTTTGAATTTGGATCAGGTTTTACAAATTGACCATTTGTAAAAAGAGGATTTAAATTCATGTCAGTTAAGATTAAGTTACTCTTTTTAACTAATGAATTTTCAAACTCTTTTAATTTTTCAGTATCTTTAATTAATTCATTTTTGGACACTTCAATAATTCCATTGCCTTTTGCTACAACAGAAGTTGAAAAGTCATTTTTTGTAGAAAAACGATATTTCAAAGAGTTAGATATATCAATTAATTCTCTATTACTTGGGTTTAAACTTTTACCATCTTTGCTAATTCTCGCCTCAATTTGGTATCTCATGCCTTCGCCATATTCAATTGATCTATTGGTTTGTTTGGTAATTGAAAATACAAAACCACAAACAATAGCAGCAATAATTCCAATGATTGAGAAAGACAAAAGCAATCATCTTTTTGGATTGCTAGGCGCAAAAAGTCGTTTTCAAAAGTTTTTAAAATTCATTCAAAAGTTTTGCATAATGTCTTATATTATATATAAAACTTAAAATTTACTTTATATTAATTATTTATAGACATTTAAGTTATTTTTTAGTAAATAGTCAATTCCTTTTGATGTAATTTTTCTCCCTCTTGGTGATTTTTCCAATAAATGTAAATGCAACAAATTAGGTTCAATATCATTAATAATATTGTCTTTGCTTATATTTAAAATTCCCGCAATTGCATCTAATGCAATGTATTTATTATAAAAAGAGTCTTTGAGTAATGATAAGTATTCTATGTGTTCTCTATGAAGTCCTAAATCGTATAAATCCAAATATTTAAATGTTAAATATGTTGTTTTAGCATCAATTATTTCCTGATTATTTTTGATTGAGAAATCATAAGCTCTTTTTAATAAGTGATTTGCTACTCTTGGTGTCCCATATGAGTATTTGGCAATTAATGGTAATACATCATTATCTGTCTGTATATCCATTTTATTTTTGCTATTTTCTAAAATTGTAATAATTTCATTATCACTATAATGACTTAATCGTGCTACAAAACCAAATCTATCTTTAAATGGTTGACTTAGGAGATTAATTTTTGTTGTTGCTCCTATTAGAGTAAATGGCTTTAGGTTCATTCTCATAACCTTTGAATTTCCTTCTGGCCCTATAATTAAGTCAATTTTGAAGTCTTCCATAGCGTTATAGATAATTTCTTCAATGTTCTTATTGATACTATGTATTTCATCAATGAATACAATGTCATGTTCATTTAAATTAGCAAAAACACTAAGCACATCAGATTTTTTCTCCAACAGGCCGCCTTGCAAATAGTGTACTTTTTTATTAATTTCATTGCCTATAATAGTAGCAAGTGTGGTTTTGCCCGTTCCAGGTGGCCCATAAAAAAGAATATGATCCAAAACCTCATTTCTATGTTGTGAGCCCTCAATCATAGTTTTAAGTGTAACTAATAACTTATTTTGCCCTATGAATTCATCAAATTTTAAGGGTCTAAGCTGTAGGTGATTCATAATTTTGATTAGACATAATTTTTATAGCATCTTCAATCATTTTTTCAATGTTGTCAGTTGATTCAACATTTAAAAGAGCATTGTCAATTTGCTTGCTTTTAAATCCAAGCATTTTTAATGTATCTTTAGCTTCATTAATTATGTTTGTTGCCTTAGTTATTTTGTTAGCTTCATTAGGATTTATCATTTTTGCTCATTTACCTTGTAATTCAGCCACAATCAAACGCACTATTTTGATATTTAGGTATGGAATTTCAACTAGTGCGTTAATATTTCCTTCTGCTATTAATGCTGAAACCTTCTCAAAACCTTGATTCAATATATTAAATGCTGCTCTTGGGCCTATACCATTTAAACCAATTAAATCTATAAATAGTAATCTTTCTTTAAAATCTTTAAAAGCATATGTAGCTCAGTAATAATCGTTTTTTATTTCAAAAAGATATAGTTTGCACTTTTGTTTTGCTTCAACTCTTTTTGAATCGGGCATAATTAAGCTATAACCTATTCCTTGACTTTCAAAAATAATATTTGAGTTATTCTTGTGAACAATTTCACCAATTCTATATAAAATCATTTTTTAACCTCCAACATTGAATTTTGAAAAATGACTTTATAGATTACAAAAGGAAAAATATAGGAAAATTCACAATATATTTTTATATTTTTTTGCTTTTCGATAGCGCCAATATTTATAAAGTTATAAAAGCATGAAAAGAGAAAAATGGAGTTTTAAAAAGATTAAATCACTGGTTAATAAATATAATTGCAGAATTGATTCAATAGATTGCGACAATAATAAAATATTCGTTAATTTAAGCAAATATGATAATTTTATTGGTTCAATTGCAATAGATTCAAATAATTTAATAACATCAGTTAGATTAAATAAGCATTTAAATTATTTAGTAGGTTCATTATCTAATAATTAAAAAAGATACAAAAAAATACCCTTATGGGCATTAAAGTAAAGAGAAATTCTGGTGCGCGGGGAGGGACTTGAACCCTCATGCCTTGCGGCAATAGAGCCTAAATCTATCGTGTCTGCCAATTTCACCACTCGCGCACATTTAATGGTGCCGTCTATAGGACTCGAACCTACGACCTACTGATTACAAGTCAGTTGCTCTACCAACTGAGCTAAGACGGCATGGTGGAGAATGAGGGGCTCGAACCCACGACCTGCGCCTTGTAAGGGCGATGCTCTCCCAGCTGAGCTAATTCTCCAAATGGTAGTCTGTACGGGAATCGAACCCGTGCGTGCATGGATGAAAACCATGTGTGTTAACCGCTTCACCAACAGACCATAATGGCGCCGATTACAAGGATCGAACTTGTGACCAACTGGTTAACAGCCAGCTGCTCTACCGCTGAGCTAAATCGGCATTTTTTTGCTATGAATTTTTAAAGCTAATTTATTATATATAAAAAAGTTTTTTTCAAAAATAAATTATATAAATTAATTAGTGCAAAAACAAACCTTCATTTTACCTAAAAAACAGCTAGATTGTATAAATCTAGTTGTGCTTTCTATTTGTGATTATGTATAATTTTTATCATTAAAAATAGTAACAAATATTAGTTATTATCACAAATTATTATTAATTTTTAAAGTGGTGTATTTAACCACTTTTAATTTCTAAATATAAACAAGAATACTAATTTACTATTTTTAATATTTATAAATGTAGGAATTAAAGGAAATATATTTATGAGTATAAAAAATGAAGAAATATCACTAAACACTATTTTATGTGGTCCACCAGGAACTGGTAAAACATTCAATGCAAAAATAAGAGCAGTGCAAATTTGTATGGGGTGAGATGATCAAACAATTGCTGAAAAAGACATATTGCATGAATATAATAATTTAATTAAAGACGGGCGCATTCAATTTATCACATTTCATCAATCATATAGTTATGAAGATTTTATAGAAGGTATTAAACCGGTAATAGAAAATGACACTGAAAACGAGAATGAAACAGGAAACGATAACTCTAATATTCATTATAAAATCGAGAATGGAATTTTCAAAAACCTTTGTAAAACAGCAGAATTCGATAGATGTGAAGAGAAATGGTTAAAAACATATGAAAATGGTGATGAAATAAAAATATTAAAAAATGGTGACATTCATATATGAAGAACAGCAATGTCAAGTTGGAATGAAAATAAAGAATCTTACAAGAAATTTGTAGAAAATTGTTTTAAGAATAGCGAGGCAAACATTACAACTCATTGTGGTGATAAGGTTATTGAGGTTTTTAAAAAGGAACCTAAAAGAGGGGATATTATTTTATCATGTAGTTACGTTATGCAAAATTCCGAGATTTTTGCTAACAAAATTGGCATAGTTTTGAATGATGATATAGACGGTAGTGAGCCGTATATAGAAAATCCTAAACATACAACCTTAAAGCGAAAAGTTAAATGATTATCTAAAATAAATGATGAAAAAATATTTAATTTGAAATTATCGGATGATAAAAATAGAGAAAACGTCAAAAACGGAGCAACATTTTTTCAAATAAATAAAGATTCTAAAAGCAAGGATTTTAAATCTATAATTACAGAAATTGAAGATAAAATGAAGGTTCATAATTATGAGATAAAAGAGTCCATTAAACCATATGTACTAATAATTGATGAAATAAATAGAGGAAACATTTCAAAAATTTTTGGTGAACTAATTACATTAATGGAAGATTCTAAAAGAATGTGAAATAAAGAAGGCATGACAACTATACTTCCTTATTCAAAGGAATATTTTTCTATCCCAAATAATTTGTATATTTTAGGTACAATGAATACGGCCGATAGATCCATTAGTTTAATGGATACAGCGTTAAGAAGAAGATTCAATTTTGAAGAGATGATGCCTGATTATAATTTATTAAAAGACATAATGATTAAGGACAAAGATGGCAATGATTTTAAAATCAATATTGAAGCATTATTAAGAACCATAAATGACCGCTTAGAATTCTTACTTGATAGAGATCATACTATTGGACATGCATATTTTGTTCCTTTAATCGATAGACCAACAATTAATCAATTGTCGTCAATTTTCAAAAATAAAATTATCCCCTTACTTCAAGAGTATTTTTATGATGATTACAGTAAGATACTACTAGTACTAGGTGACAACGCAAAAAATGATGGAGACTATCAATTTATTAAAATTGAATCAAAAAACAATATATTTTTTAAAAACAGTGTAGGCACTAATGATGAAGAAATTCCTAATGCAAAAATATTTAAAATAAATGATAAGGCATTTGACAAACCTGAAAGTTACATTCAAATTTATTCTCATTCTGAAAAACAATCAGCCGACGGAAATTAGTTTCATATGAAATATATAAGTGTTAAAGAATATGAAGAATTAGATTATGAAAAATTAAAAGATAAGCTGATAAATGCTGGGGTAATTAGAGCTGGCGATATAGAGAAATCTAATGAATACTTTAATGAGTTAGTTAATTTAGCAGAACAATTCAAATTTAGTTATAAAACAGATGTTAAATATGTTTATCAAGTAATAAAAAATCAAAATAAAACATATATAAAATTTCAAAATTTTGTTGGAATAATTCAATTAAAGTCTGGTTTGCAAATTGAGATTCTTCCAAAAATTTACATAAGTGAAAATTGTAAAACTAAAGCAAAAGAAAATCTTGAAAACACAACTAAAAACATTTTGATAAAAATGATATGCTCCCTAAATAATTTTTCACTAATCACAAATATTAATAATATTTCTAATTTAAATGTTAGTAATATGAATTTTTATGAAATTTTCATAAATATATTCTTAAAAGAGACTGAAAAACTCATTAAACTTGGTCTAAAATCTTCATACATTGAAAGTGAAATTAATTCAAATACTTTGAAAGGAAAGTTAATTTTTAGCAAGCATTTTAGACATAATTTGATAACTAAAAATAAGTTTTTTATATCATATGACGATTACAATTTAAACAGACCAGAAAATAAATTAATTAAATCTGCGCTATTAAAAATATTGACTTTATCATCAAATGCTATGAATCATAAGATTTGTTCCTTGCTTTTAAAACGTTTTCAAAATATAGAAAAATCTATAAACATTGACGCTGATTTTTCAAAAGTTGTAATAGATAGAACCACAAAAATATATAGCAACCTATTAAGCTGAGCTAAAATTTTTCTAAAAAGCAAATTTATATCAATTTTTACCGGTGACAATATTGTTCCAAATTCATTTGTTCTGCCTATGGAGGAATTATTTGAACAATATGTAGGCAAATATATAAAAAGAATATTTAATAACACTGTTTATTTACAAGATCAAAGTAAGCATTTATTTAAAAAATATGAATCAAACAATGAAAAAGACATGTTTCAATTGCGTCCTGATATCGTATTTTACATAACAAATAATAATCAACAAAAGCCAATAATAATGGACACAAAATGAAAAGTAATAAATAACGAAGCAGATATAAGCAGAACTGATATATATCAAATGTGTGCTTATTCAATTGGTTATCAAAGCAAAAATTTATATCTGCTATATCCAAAAGTTTCAAATAATCAAGGAAAAATTGAATATCACTATAAAAAAGGCGATACTACGCTAACTATATTTTTTATTGATCTTCTCAATATTAATGAAAGCATAGAAAAACTAAAAAGCGAAGTAGAAAATAAACAACCTTATTTTTTAAAAGCTCAGAAAATTTAATTCAAATATGATTTCTGCTATAAATACATGATAAATAAGTGCTTTTTATAGCACTATTTTTGCATAAACAGATGAATTACATATTAATTAATTTAACTTTAAATTACCTAATTTCATTGTTTTATAGGCAAATAATAAAAAAAGATATCTATTTAAAAAGACCATTTTTGAAAAAGTAATTTATCTAGGAGTTCGTGTGGTTAATAATAATTTTGAGACAAAATTATACATAGCATCAAGATTAGCAGGAGAAATAGTATAGATTTTATTAAATGTTATGCTAATCATATTTAACAAATCAAGCATAGGTTTAGATAGATTTGGATTAGAGGTTTTATACTTATCAATTTGTTCTGATAAAGTTGATTTAACAATTTCAAATGAATTTTTAATAAATGATGAGTCAAATTCTTCACCAGATAATAATTGATTGTTGAGTGTATAGCCAACTCTTGTGAGCATTAGGTAATATAGTATATTTTTATTTCTAATAATTGGTATATCATTTTCAGCAACATAAAGGTTGTTTTCTATTTTTTCAAAAAATGATTTGCCAATTTCAGGGAAATTATCAGTTAAGTATTGTTCTATAGCAAAATGACTATTATCAACAAATAAAGCATCCATAATTTCTAAAAATAAAAAGGTTGAATTTTGAATTGTACTTGATAAAAAGTTCATCGTATCATTTAAATGAATGTTTTTTTGAATACCAGAAGCAAATTGTTCAATAAAACGCTTGTAAATTGGCAAAATAATTTCTTCATTAAAAACAATATCTGCATATACAGAACCACTGATGTTGTCTCTATAATTAACAATTATTCACATATCGTAATTTTCTTTTTGAAAATTTGCATAATATTCTTTAATAACAGTCAAATATTCAACAATCAAATTTTTGGCTGTATAGGCATAATTTTTAATAATATTTAATGAATTTGAAGCATCTAATATCATTTCCTTTTCTAAAATTATGTTTTCAAATTCATATGCTAGCGCATTAGTAATATTTTTAATATTTTTGTCTGATTCTCTTCTAAAGTCATTGATTCAAATCATTTCTTCTCTTGATAAATATTCCATATTTAAATTATAGCATCTACACATTTGTTTATTAGTAAAAACTACTCAATATTTTATTAATGTAAATTCCAAAAGTAAAATACGCCTTCATTAAGTACTTGTTAAATATTACTAAATTTATGGTTTCTATATTCTTTTTTAAGGTGAAAAACTAAAAAAGAATATAGAAAACAAGGCCCCTAGGGGCCGGCGCCCTCAAAAAACAGTAATTTTTTAATAAAATTTACATTGATAAAGCATTTGAAACACAATTCTTACTATATATTTTTCTAGCATATGAATTGATATATTCCATAACTTTTGATGTGTCTTGCCCGACATATTTATCAAGTGATTTTCCTTTTGGAAAGTATCTTCTTAACAAGCGATGGCAATTTTCAATGCTGCCTTTTTCTGATGAAGAATATGGATGACAATGATAAATAGCCTTTATGCAATCAATTTCTGAAAGTCTATAATTTTCGCTTCCATTATCAATTGTCAAGGTATTAATAGTTAAATGATATTTATCTATCATTGATATTAATGCTTGTTTAACTGCTAGGGCAGATCGCCGTACAATTGTAAAATAAAACATTCTTGTTTTTCGATTAATAAGTGTAAGAATACAGTATTTATCGGAAGTAGTTCCAATCACTGTATCTAATTCATAATCATTATCATTTAGTCTTTGATTAACAGATTCAGGTCTTTCAGTAATCAATTCTCCAATGCTTTTTTTCTTAACATCTCTTTTGATTACATTTTGTTTTTTCTGACCTTTGCCACGTGATAAATAAGGAAAAATGTCTAATTTATTCGATATTTCCTTATGTTTTTTAAGAAAACGGTAAAAAGCTGACACAGATGGTATATATACTGTATCAAGTTTATTTTCCTTTTTCATCTCTTGTTTAAATTGAAAAATAATATTTTGTACTGACTCCTCAACGGCTTTTTCGTTTAGATCTTTGCTATTTTTATACTTCATAAAATATTTGAATTTTTTAATAAAGAATTCAAGAAATGGATCTCATTTGCTGAGGATTTTGCGATTATTAGATGTTTTTTTACTATCATGTCTTGTAGCAAGTGCATGAATAAATTGGTATACACTAATGAGAATCACATGTTCATTTTTTAATTTTTGACCACATGTTTTGCATTTTTGCTGGCAATGTTTTCCTAAATAGGTTGAGTTAATTTGTGCTCTTTTAAGAGCTGTTTTAACACTTCTATTAG
>NZ_JNJV01000016.1 GCF_000702785.1 Mycoplasmopsis primatum ATCC 25948
AAAAGAATTTGTTTTTTATTAACAAATTCTTTTGTGCTTTTTTCTGAAATTACATCTTGTGTGGAGCAGAAACTTCAAGAAGTTTGAGGCCGTTTTCAAGTGTAATGTTTACTGCTTTAACTAAGGCAATCATACTCTCTTCATTTGCTTGTCCTATAATTTTTGGACTATTAGAATACCAAGAATTAAACTCTTTAGCAAGTCTTACAAGATATTGAGTAAGTAAATGGGTAACATATTTATCCGCTGATTTTTGAATAATTTCTGGAAATTCTAATAATGTGGAAATAAGCTTTTGATCAGTTTCATTTGAAAGCAATGAAGCCACTGGCTTTTTGTTTTTAAATGATGATTTTTGAATTAATGAATAAGCTCTAGCGTTAGCATATTGAACTAAAATTACTGGGTTGTCATTATTTTTGCTTGTTGCAATATCAATATCAAAGTCAAGTTTAGAATTATAAGTTCTATCCAAAAGAATAAATCTAGCCGAATCTTTGCCGACCATATCAACAAAGTCTGTTAAAAAGAAACTTGTTCCACGTCTTTTAGACATTTTAAATTCAGCGCCATTTTTGACCAATCTTACAAGTTGCATGCATAAAACTACTAATTTATCAGCACCAAGTCCTAAGTCTTCCATAGCACATTCCATTCTTTTAATGTAACCAGAGTGGTCTGCACCCCAAACATTCATGATTGTAGCGCCTTTACCTGTACGTTTAAATTTAATTCTATGATATGCAATATCTGGCGTAAAGTATGTATATGAACCATCACTCTTAATAAGCACACGATCTTTATCATCGCCATGAATTGTAGATTGAATCCATGTAGCTCCATCTTTTTCATAAGTATTTTTAAGGTCGCTAATAGCTTCTTTTATTTTAGAAGCATTATTGTCATAAAGTGATCTTTCGCTGAAAAAAATATCAAATCAAACACCGAAATTTTTCAAGTCAATTTTGATTTTTTCTAAGAACATATCAACCGCTTCAACTTTAATTTTTTCTAATAAATCGCCACTAAGTTCTTGCCCTTTATATTTATCCCCATAAATATCTTTGAATTTTTTTGCAGCTCAAACTATATCTTCACCTTTATATGATTCTTCTGGCATTGGATATTCAGAATCAAATAATTGCTGATATCTAGCTCAAACACTATTAGCAAGCATATTTATTTGATTACCGGCATCATTAATGTAGTATTCTCTAGTTACTGTAATACCAGAGAATTCAACAATATTAGCAACAGCGCTACCAATAGCAGCATTACGAGCATGTCCTACATGTAAAAAACCGGTTGGATTTGCTGAAACAAACTCAATATTTAACAAACCTTTATTTTTGCCCTTGCCATAGTTTGAACCTAATTCAATAATTTGATTAATGCCATCTATAAATGATTCGCCAGCAATATAAAAGTTAATAAAACCAGGGCCAGCTACCTCAATACGCGATAAGCCAAATTGTTTTGTGTTGATAGATTCAACTATTTTTTGAGCTAACTCTTGTGGGTTCTTGCCTTTATTGCCCATTGCTAAATTGGTGGTAAAATTAGCATGACCCTTAGGTTCAATTAATAGAACTTCCTTTTCAATATTTAATTTTTTTGCGATTTTTTGTAATTCTTTATGCAACTTTTCTTTTAATTCTAATTTATTCATAATATGATTATTATACTTAAAATTGTATTAATATTACATATTAAAAATACTTATCATCATTTAACAATATGTTGCCTTTATTTAAATTATTTTAATTATCCCGATAAATTATGCTCCCATGTTTACTATATTAAATACTATATAATTAAATTAACATAAGATAAGAAAGGATATTTATGAAAAATAATTCAACATTTAGCAATTTGCTGCGCATGCAATGAAAATATATGCTGCGTAGTAAAGGAATATTAATCGCATTTCCTATTTTGTTACTAATAACTATGGTAATTTTGATTGCGCAAATAGTATTTGTTCCTGATATGGATAGTTTTTACTATCTAATGATGATGTCATTGACATCAATATCTTTTTATATGATTCTTTCAATGACAACAGTAATTTCAGTTAATGCTTTTTATTTTTATAAAAATGAAGGCATGGAAATGGTAATGTTTTCTAAACCCATATCACGAGCACAAATATATTGAACTAATTTATTAATGTCGTTCATATTTTCAACATTAGTTTTATTTATTTGATCAACAACAGTATTATTAACTGTATTAATTGCTAGTGCTTTAGTTCATCACTCGGTGCCGACCCAAATGTTATTCAAGTGATGAATAGTTAACTTATTTATTACAACCATCCTAAATTACTTTGTGATTTCGTTAGTATCATTAATTTCAAGTAAATTAAAATATAAAGTTACATCATCGATTATTATTGCTCCTATTTTTGTTTCAGCTGCATTTTTCCAAATTACTGATGTTTTATCAATGGCAAATAAATTTGAACCAAAAAATAGTGAAATTATATCTACTGACAAAAACCAACTAATTAATAATGAACCGCTTGCTAATAATAGAAAACTTTATTTAACAGGTTTTGAAAAAAATAAAGCCATTTCGTTGCATCCAGTAAATAAAAAATCTAACCGAATAAAAAATTTTTCAACTCCTTGATATACATCATTCTTAAAAGCTATAAATCTCAATTCAGCTTACACTACAACTATTAATTCCTTAGTTAATATGGACTTAGACTTCGTTGGAGTAGTAAATAAAGACATAAAACTTAGTGAACAAGAGTTAAACGATTTTACATTTATATTTAAAAATGGTACAGAAGTCAAAAAAATATATGGCTTTGTTTCTAATAAAAAAATGGAAGAATTCTATAATCTCATATATTCGTTTGCTACTAAAAATACATTAAAAATAAATGATCAATACCTTTATCCTTGATTAAACATTAATTTTGAAAATAGCAATAGTATTGATGAAAATATATCTAACCAAATTGCTGATGAACTAAATAAAATTATTGATGAGATGCGCAATGATGTTTCCTTGAACGTTAGAGATTTTGAAGAGTTATGTGAAAAAATTAAAGAGAAAATACACACAAATAAAAACATAGCAAAAATTCTTTTCGCTAATTTAGACTTATCTAAATATAGTGAAGATGCTGTAAATGTTAATTTAACAGCCGATCAACGCAAAAATTTAAATTTTGACAAAAGTGATGTTATTAATGGATTAAATATTCTTAAAAAATATGAATTAGGTAAATTAAATAGCCAATTGGATTCTTTTGACAACAATAAAGTTAGTGAATTAGTTAAAACTTACTTTAATGTATCTATTTATTTATCAAAATTAGCATTAGATCAGCAATTAAAGGCGCCAACAACACAAATTCCTCCTCTTCGCTCACATGAAATATCCGTAGCAAGAAATGGACTAGCACATACAATGGCTGAGGAAATTTTGCTTGAAGTAAAAAGTCCTAAATTAGAGAGCATAAAAGATGAAATTCTTAGCCAACTATACAACAGTGATAATAGCGGATTTGGAAAAAGAATTCTTATTAAACCAAAAGATATTGTTGATGGTAAATTTATAAGTCAAACAAGATTTATTGTTCCACCATGATACTTGTTTGTAATATTCCTTAGTGCATTATCAACAGGTCTTATATTTGCTGGTTATAAATTGCACAAAGATAAACACTATTGAGAATAGAGGTAAAAATGGAAAATTCTATTGTATTTAATAATGTATCATTAGCATTAAATAAAAATCAAAATAAAATTTTAAACAATATTTCTTTTGAAGTTAAAAAAGGCCAGTTTCATGGTTTCATTGGCGAAAACGGGGCCGGTAAAACAACAAGTTTTAGGACTTTGTTGGGTTTTTACCCTACTTATGAAGGCCAAATACTTATTGAAGGAATAGATGCTAAGGATCATAAAGCAAAAAGTAATATAGGCTATATTCCTGAAAATTCAACATTTCCAACAACAATGAGCATCAAGGAATATTTAATCGATATGGCCATATTATCTGGAATTGATAAAAAGGATGCAATTATAAAAGTCGAACAATGATTAAATAGATTAAACATTGATGAAAAAATATGGAATACAAAAGGCAAAAATTTATCATCTGGTCAAAAAAAGAAAATTTCACTAATTCAAGCATTAATTAATGACCCAAAAGTTCTTATTTTAGATGAGCCAGCAGCTAATTTAGACCCCAAAGTCAGAGTTGAATTATACGAAACACTAAGATCACTTAATCAAGAAAATCATGTAACGATTTTTATATCTAGCCACATACTAGCAGAACTTGAACAATATATAGACTCATTAACTGTGCTTAAAAAAGGCAAAGTTATGGTGTCAGGTTCAATGGAAGAAATTAGAGAAAAAACGGATGACAAAAATCGTTTTAAAGCAATTTTGAATGAACCTGATTCGTTTATTAATCTTCTAAATAGTTATAATAATAATGAACAGTTGGTTAAATTTTCAGTTAAAAACGACACAGTTTTCTTTCAATGCACACCAGAATTATTTAAGAAAATAATTATTAAAGCGCAAGAAAATAATATCGATTTTATATCAATAGGTAAAGATATACGAAACCTTAATCAAATTTATTTTGATTCAGAAGGTTTCAAAATGGAATAGTTGAGTTTTTTCAAATTTATCTTTAAAACAGTGAGATATGTAAAAAAACCATTCAAGTTTTGAGGCCTTTATATTAAAAATATAATTTAATTTATATATGTATAATAATGATATAAATTATAAATATCAAGAAGGAAATAATTATGAAAGAACTAACTGTTACTATTATTGACCCTATTGGTCTTCATGCTAGACCAGCAAGTTTTATTACTGCTGAAGCATCAAAATACAAATGTGATATTTTGATTACCAATAACAAAACTAGTAGAACTGCTAACTTGAAATCACTTATGAACGTTTTAACATTAGGTGTTAAACAAGGCGATTCAGTGACAATTAAATTTAATGGAGAAGATGAAGAAAATGCCTGTTCAGGAATTGAAAATTCACTCAGGGAAAATAAAATCATTAAATAACAATTCTTCATTGTAGAAAGTTTCACAATGAACTTTTACAAATATTTTTTTAAGAAATTAGGACTTACCTTATTAGGTATTTTTCTTGTAATTTCTTTTTTTTATATAATCATTGCACCATTTATTAATAATCCATCTTTTAATAAACATTCAGTTATTGCTAACTATTTTAAATTTTTAGGTTCAATATTTACAAATTTTGGGCAGGTTTATAGCGCAAGTAGTTTTTCCAATGCACTGAACTACTTCTTTTATTATTTTAAATATAGTTTGCTTTTTGAAGGCATCACTTTTCTACTTACAATACTTTTAGGCTATGCGCTTGGAATATTTTTAGCTTACAAAAATGGTAAATGATCTGAAATAACAATTAATCTATTTATTTTTATATTTGCGTCTGTCCCTGTTATTATAATCGCACCATTGATGTTAATATTAGCTGAATTCACTGATTTACCTGTTAATTTTATTACTGCTGATGTTATCAATTCATCATATATGATGCTTTCACTGTTGTTGCCCATTTCTATCTTATTATTAGCTACCATATCATTTTTTGCTATTTTAGTTAAAAATGCTATGTTAAAAATTCTTAGTCAAGAATTTATTCTTGCACTTAAAACATGTGGGCAATCTAAATGAAATATTTTTATAAAAGGTATATTTAAAAATCTAATAATAGATACTATTAATAAACTTATATCTGTATTGATTATCATTATTAGTTTTAGTATTATTTTAGAAAGAATATTCCAAATTCCAGGGCAAAGTTTGATTTTAATTTCAGCTTTATCAAACGGCGAAATTAATGTAATTATGTGTTTGATTTTCTATAAGGCATTTATAATTTTTACCCTATCATTTGGTGCTGAAATATCATATGATGTAATGAATGTTAATAACCATTTAAGCTTTGACTATAAAATTTCTTTTGTTAGAAGACACAAATTATTTAAGGCAGAGAAGGAAGTAAAATAACATGAATAAAATAAATCTTTCTTCTAATATTGATAAAAGCAAATTAATTTTTAGCACTAATAAAAAAAGCGAAGCTAAAATAGAAAATAGAATTAATTCCTTCCAATTATTTTGAAATCGATACTTTAGTAAAAAAATTAATTATTTATGACTAACTCTATTTGTTTCATTCTTTTTATTAATTATCATTTTAATTTTAATATCTGCTATATTAAAATACTCGCCCGATAAACCAACTTTACAGAGCGACTTAGCAATTAATTTGCCGAATTATTTTTCTCCCATAAAAAGCACTAAATTTAGTTATGATGACCCTTTACTAAAACTGATTATTCAACAAGATTTAAAAGATCCAAATTCAAATATTATATACAACAAAAGTTTAATCGCTGATATTGTATTGCTTGAATATAATCCATATGCTTTAATTAAGTCATTATCAGGCAAAAATTATTATTTCTTTTTTGGCACAAATGCCTACAAAATAGATAGATTTAGCTTTTTTGTACACTCTTTTGGCTATAGTATTTTGATTTCAATAATAGCATTGATTATTCAGTGATTAATAGGCACTTATTTAGGGTCAGTAATTGGTTTTTACTCTCAAAAGACATCATGTAAAATTGGTTATTATGTTTTTAATTTACTAAATATTTTTCCAACATTAATAGTTTGTTTATTTTTATTTTCACTCGCAGGATATAATCACAGTAGCGCCATATTTATACTCTCGGTTTTTGGTTCAGTAAGCTTTTTTTATATAGCTTATGCTAATTCAATAGAACTTAAAAATCAAAGTTTTATATGAACATATAAAGTAGATGGAGCTAGCAATCAACGAATATTGCATAATATAATTTTTGTAGAAAATTTATGATTAAATTTAACTTTATTTGCAGATAGTTTATCAATGAACATGCTGATTTTGGCATCTATATCATTTTTCAATGTGCCAAGAATCAACGAATCGTTAAACATTGGCAATGTTTTTAAGGATTTAATCAATGATTTAACTAACATAAACTATACTATGTTTGTGACTATCATAACCAGTTTGTATATTATAGTTTTCAAATTATTTAGTTTATCACTATATCAAGCATCAAGAGTCAAAGAATAGAAACAGGAGGATTAATGAAGCATCGCATTTTACAATTATTGCCATTGCTTGGTTTATGTACTATCGCATCTAGTTGCAATATTAGAGACGCTAGAAGCCATAATGAATATATTAAATCTATCAATGCTCCTAATTATATTAATAGCTCAATTATTAATAAAAATGAATTTATTACCAACGACCATCAAGCTCTATTAAGCTCGCCATTAATTAGATGAAAAAGATACGGCAAGCCAGTTTTTGATAAATTAAACAAAAAATTTATGAGTGTCACTAATAAATACCTTGAATTTAATTTAGCTAAAAAAATCACTATAACATTAGAAAATAACAAAGTTATAGATTATTTTAATGATGATGTTGCTATGCATAATAAATTAAGTGATACAGGGGTTGTTAGGGTTTATACAAAAGAAGCAAATAATATAAATAGCATTCAATTTATTGAAGACTTAAAAAATGCTAAAAAAGTTGAATTTACTTTAAAAGATAATGTTTTTTACAGTGACAAAAATGGTCATAAAACAGACATAAAAATCAAAAAAAATGACTTTTGAAACTCATATATTTATCAAAATAATTTGAAACAATTAAATAGTATTCTTAATGAATATAATTTAAAACCTATTAAACCAAATGAACCATTAATTTTTGAAGCGGACAATTCTAACAATAAAAAAATGCATCAATTTGTGACAAAATTCATCACTAATAACTTATTATTTACACCGCTTTATTCATCCAAACCCGATGAAAAAAATATGTTGTTTTCAAGTCCATATGTATTAAATCAATATTCAATCGATAAAGCTATTTATTTAAAAAATAATAATTATGTCCTTAATTCTTTTAGCCAAAATGATAGAAACCTTAAAAAAATAACACTAAAATTTAATCCTGTTCCGATTGATGAAGCCACATATAGATTACAAATTTTTAATGCTTTTCGCCAAAATTTAGTTTCAGAAGCTGACTACAACTTATTTAATAATTCACAAAAAGAAGATATAGATAATTATTCAAAAATATATGGTTTATCGTTTGCTTTTACAAAATCTAGCAATGAAAACAGTAATAAATATTTCTATAATTTAAATCTTGCCAACCCTGAAAATAAAAGGTTTAATGATGCTTTTAGCCAATTTATTTTTAAGGCTAAGAAAAATCAATTAAAACCCGCAAATGCTCAATATTTATATTCAAAAGAAGCAATGACTTTTTTAAATGCTGTCAATAACATCATGAATCAATATGTCGCAACTAAATTATTAGGTCATGAAACTTATTGAAACTCTTATATGCCACAATCAATGTACTTCGATACTAATAGCAATGAAAGTGAAAAATTATTTTCAAATATTGATGATATTAATAGAATAGAAATGCATTATTTTGACGGCAATAACTATGAATTTAATAAACATATAATTGAATTTAAAGATTTTAATATTAAAAATAGCAGTCTTAAATCACAAGCATATAAAGACAACAAAATTTTAGATATTTCAAAGCAACTTGAAACAGATAAGCATGGTTTTTACAAAGATTTAATAAACAAACTACTAGATGATTTTTATCAAAAAAATTTAGAATTCAAAAATCAAAAAATAGAATGAACTATTCCTGTTTTTCATAAAAAGAACATTTATATTCATCAGTTTTATGACTATTTAATTTCTGCAATTAAAAAAATGGATGATAGATTAGCGCCAAATGTTGAGTATGTTTCAAATCATAATAGTAATGATTATATATATTCATTCAATTCATACAATTTAGTTAATAATTCATTTTCTGAAAATTTGTTTGCACTATTAGATTTAAATTTCAATTCATTATTGATGAATATTGCTTTTTTAATAAATGAATATGAAGATAAATCACAAAAACCGTTGTTTTATAGTCAAATTGAGAAATTGTATGAATTATTGAAAACGCTCATATCTGGTAATTGAAAAACTCAAACGACTGATTTAATTAAGATAAAAAGTCAAAATATTCTTAAGGATCTATTGCTTATGAACAATAAAGAATATAAGAATTTTAAAAATAATTTTATTACAGAAATAAACAAAAAATACAAAACAAAAAACGATCAGTTTATTTTGTTAAGAGCTATTGATAATTTATTAATGATAAAACAAAATGAAAGCAATTATTTATTTGTTAATGATTATGAAAAAATAATTGTTCAACCTTTTTATTTAAAACCATTAAACGATGATGGTTTTACATATTACCAAGACATTTTGGTATTTTAGACATTTTTTGGTATATTTAAAAATAACATATATATAAAAGTGAAGGAGCAAGATGGCAGTAGGAATAATAGTTGAATATAATCCGTTTCACAATGGTCATATTAGACAAATAAAGTGAATTAAAGAAAAATTTCCTGACGAGAAAATTATTGCTGTCATGAGTAATAAATTTACTCAACGTGGTGATCTTGCTGTTGCTTCATTCGCAAAGCGCGCTAAAATTGCTAAAAAATATGGTGTTGATAAAGTATTAAAACTGCCATTTGAGGAAACTGCTCAAGCAGCACATATTTTTGCATATAATGCTGTGATGAAATTATATGAAAAAGGCAAAATTGATAAATTAGTTTTTGGCTCTGAAATTGATAATGTAGATTTAATGGTCGATATAGCCACAATGCTTAAAGAAAAAAATGATGAGTTCTATGAAAAAGTAAGGTTTTTGCAAAAAAGGGACAAAATAAGTTTTCCTAAGGCATCAGCTCTTGCAATTAAGGAAATTTCTGGTCATAGTTTTGAAATGCCTAATGACATTTTAGGTTTTGAATATATTAAAGTAATTGTTAACAATAATTTACCCATAAAGGTTTATTCAATTAAAAGAAATATTGACTTTAATTCACTAGAGCCTCAAGATAATTATGCTTCTGCAACCCTACTTCGCTCTATGATTTATGATGGTTTAGATATATCACAATATTCGCCAATGACTTTTGATTCAATTCCTAAGCATATTAATTCTTACTATGAATCTTTCCAAAAGAAAGTTCTGTCTTCAAAAGATAAAATTAAAAAAATCCCTGTTGTTTCAGAAGGGATTGAAAATTTATTATTTAAAAATATTTCCATGCCGACATATGAACTTTTTGTTGAAGCGTGTACTTCAAAAAGATATACCGCTTCAAGAATTAAAAGAATAATGGCATGAGTAATTAAAAAAATGTAATTTGATTTATTTGATTGTTTTATAGTCTTATTATGCCAATTTGTTAATTTTGTAACATAATTCCAAGAATTCTATAATAATGTTTCCTAATTTCTTTTTTATCACTTTAAATTTATCTTTTTCACTAGCTACTTTTATATCATTTAACCCATCATTATGATGTTTCTTTAGGACATCAAAATCTTCTATTATGGCTTTATATTTAGCATCTTGATATTTTTTATTTTCAGATAAATTATTAATTTTAACTCCCATGAAATTATAGATATCGGTGTAAATTGATATATTGAACTTCAAAAACTCGTTTTTTCAATTTTCATTTCTTGTTTTTTTGTCTTTAATTTTAATGATCTCATCAACACTTGAATCTTTGAATTTAACAAAAACATTAAGATTATTTTTTGATAGTTCATTAATAAAATCTTTTTTTAAATTAAAAGCTTCAATACTTTTATCCGGTACTAAATTAATAATAGTTTTTTCAATATTTAAAATTTCATTTTTGTAATCATTGTATTTTTTATCATTAAATATTTCAGTAACATTATTTATAAATTTAGTTTTCAATTCATCAAATTCTTTGGCGCTTTGGCTTTCATATTTATCAATTTTGCCACATTGTGCTGAAATAGCAACGGGAGTAAATGCTAATGGTGTCGAGAAAGTTCATAAATATTTTCGTATAGAACATTTCATTGTAATCTCCTTAACAATTTAATATTAATTTGCATATTAAATATTAGCATTTTTTGCTTTTCTATAAAGCGCTTTATGCTAAAATAAATATGCAATATTTAATTGCAGAAGTAGATTAAATTCTCACCTGATGGCCATAGCCTTGGGTTCTAGCTACAATTAAAAATATCTTTGATACTTTTTTGTAGTGGAGTGATGTTAATCACTTTATTTTATGTATTTTTAAATTATCTAAAGGAGTTATTATTCAAAATTTTAGAAAAATAAAAAAACCTGAACAAGAACACATGATTAATGAAAATATTCCTTTTCAAAAAGTGTTCTTAATTGGTGCTGACGGAGAAAAGCTTGGTGTTAAAAACACTTATGAAGCTATTGAAATAGCTAAAGAAAGCAAAATGGATCTTGTTTTAATTGCTGTTGAACCTAAACCAATTGCCAGAGTTTTAAGTTACGGAAAATTCAAATATGAACGTAAAAAGAAACAAAAAGCAGCTAAGGAAAAACAAACAATTATTCAAAATCGTCAAATTCGTCTAACAGCTATGATAGGTAGCCACGATCTACAAACTAAGGCAAAAAAAGCTATTGAATTTTTGCTTGATAACGATAGAGTTAAGGTAAGTCTTAAACTCCGTGGTAGAGAAATTGCTCGACCAGAATTAGGCCATAGTGTTATGGAAAAATTTTATAACCTTGTTGAATCATTAGCTGATAAAACTAAGGAACCTGAATTAGTTAACGAACGTTTTCTTGATATGTATCTTCAGCCCAATAAAGTTAAGGTTGCTAAATATAAAAAAGAACATAACTTAGTAGATAAAAAATCTTCTGAGAATGTTAGTGATGATAGCTCATTAGATTTAGATGAAGGAGCCACAAATGCCAAAGATGAAGACTAAAAGTGCTCTTAAAAAGAGAATTAAAGTCACAGCAACTGGAAAAGTTATGCGCGAACAAGCATATCGCTCACATTTAGCCCAAAATAAAACCACAAAACAAAAACGCCAATCACGTAAATCAGTCCAAATGCACTCATCTGATCTAAAAAGATTTAAGGCTTTAATTTAATTAAAGAAGGTAAATAAATATGAGAGTAAAAGGTGGAACAGTTACAAGAGCTAGAAGAAAGAAATGACTAAAACTAGCTAAAGGATATTTTGGACACAAATCAGTTGGTTTTAAAGTTGCTAAGCAAGCTGTTGTAAAATCATGAACATATGGTTTTAGAGACCGTAAACAAGTTAAACGTGATTATAGAAAACTATGAATAGCACGTATCAATGCTGCAACAAGAAATGAAGGGCTTTCATATTCAAGATTTATTAATGGACTTAAAAAAGCAAATATTACAATCAACCGTAAAATGCTTTCTGAATTAGCTATTAATGAACCTAAAGTATTTTCACAACTAGTAGCAATTGCTCGCGACGCTAAATAATTTATAATTATTTATTTAAAAAACTTGCTTAAAGCAAGTTTTTGTTTTCCTGAAATTTATACATTTTGCCAACTCATTATATTAACTAAACTTCCTCAGCTCTAAAGTCTACGTCACATAGTTTAGGCGCGGCAATAAAATAAAGTGTTATTGTTTTTGAAGAGAAAACTATGTTTCCGTTGCCATTATCATATTTAAGCTTGACAGAAACTTTTTGCGCATATGTTGTCCTCATTTGGCCTTCAATATTTCATCTAACATTAACTTTATGGCTGTAAATACGTGAATCAGATGGCTCTCTATCACTTACTATTGAAGGTGCTAATTGAGGTATATTTGGATTATTTTCATTAAATGAAATCCTATGAAATCAAATATTCACCATTTTTTTAGAAAGCAGGATTGGTACTTGTTTATATCGTACATGTCCAATTATTTCAAAGTATTTTCCTTCTTCTATTGGAGTGGAAACAATCTTATCAACAAACTCATCTAGTTGACTTACTGTCCATTTTGATTTAGCAAAACCAGATATTTTTATATTTTTACTGTAATTCAAACTATTATTTTTCTTGTCAACTATTGTCACATTAATAGTTAAATTTCCAATTTCATCTTCTACAAGGGATTTATTTATAGATTTAATTTCAAGATTTGGGTTTTTAGCTAATAATTGTGAATCGCTCTTAAAATTAATATTGCTTACGTCATAATTACTTGGTAAAACTGATTGCGAGATTTTCACATTTAAGTCATCGATTGATAAACTTTCTGCTAATTTCTTAAATTTATTTATGTTATAGAAATCTGTTAATTCGATTGTTTTTTCATGACTAAGATTGTTTATTTCATCAATTAATGTTATATTAATATTCATACTACCGTTGTTATCGTCGGCTGTTAATTTTTCAATATTAGCTATTTTAAGATTTGGATTTTGGGTTAGCAATTGTGAATCATTTTTTAATTTTATATTGCTTGGGTTGAAATTAGTAGGCAGTAAAAATGGAACAACTTGTATATCCAAATCACTAATAGTCATACTATTTACCAGTTTATTATATTTGTCAATATTATAAAAACCGGTATATCTAAATGTTTTAGTTGCTGAAAGTTCGTTTACTGTATCTTGAATTAGTAAATCAACAGTTAAGTCACCATTAACATCATCAACAACAACAACACTCTTTTCTATTTTTAGATTTGGATTTTTATCCAATAAATCAGAGGTATTCTTCAATTTAATATTGTTTGTTTCATATTTGCTAGGTAACAAAAATGGTTCAACCTGTATATTTAAATCATTTGCGGTTATATTATCTACTAACTCTTGGAACATGTTAGTTGAATAAAATTTGTTCTTTATTTTTATATTAGTGGTTTCGGTTGATTGTGTGTTTTTATATTTGAGCTTAAAAGATAAATTTTTAATACCATTTGAATTATCATTTTCTCTGTTTGATGTTGATGTTTTGACAAGTTCCACATTTGGATATTCTCGCTTAAAATTATCCTTTAAATCAAAATTTTCATTATATTTTGAAGGTAAAAGTTGGCTTATATTATTAGGCAAAACTAAATCATCAACTTTTAGTTCCTTAATTAAATTATTAAGTGATAGTAGCCCATCGCTAGTGTCGAAAATTAAATTTTTATCAGTAAACTTGTGCTTTATTTTATCTGGGACTTTTTTATTTATAAGACTAAAATAAACAGGTAATATACCATTAGCATCATCCGCTAAATTAGAATCTATTTCTGCTATTAACTTGATATCAGGTGATTTTTTAGTAATAAAATCATATGATTTTAGTTTTATCATAGTTGAATTAATATCTGATGGAAAATTGCTTCTAATGTTAGTATTTTCTAAGTCAATTAGATCTCTTGGATTATTCTTAATTTTCTCTAATAAAATTTTTGAGAGTTTTTTTAATTCTTCTAAATTTCAGTCTTTTGATAGATCTTTACAACCATTTATTTGTTTAGTCCACCCATTATATTCATCTTTACCAAGTTTGGATGCTTTAATTAGAATTTTAATAGAACTATTGCCAACTGGCTCCACATCTTTAATTTCAAGATCATATTTATTTGGGTTAATGATTTCTATGTAGTTCTTTATTGATTGTGGATCTTTTTTAAATTCTTCAACTATTTCTTGATTTGTCGTTATAGATGAATTGATTAATTTAAACTCAATATCATTTAGATAGCTATATTTGCCCGTCCCACAACTTGCGCTTGCTAATGGTGCCAAAGCAGATATTACAGTAGAAGGAAGCATGAAAATCAGCGTTTTCTTTATCTTACTTTTTTGCATGTTTTACTCCTTTATAATAAGATTAATAATATTGTGATATCTGAATAAATTATAAAATTAAAAATAACATATGCTATAAATTAGCATATGAACTATGTTATTCGATTGCATTAATGCTTGATGTGTTTATATTAATTTCTTGACTTAATATTTGCTCTCATTGTTTAGTATTTTCATCAAATGAAATAATTTTTGTCTCTTCTCTTTCTACATAATTATCTTCATTTTTAGATTTATATAAAATTTTTTCAGAAACTAATGCTTTTGGTTTTGGCTTAATAATAGCTAGCGTATCGTCTTTATGTTCTTCACTATTTAAAATAACAATTGACTCAGTGTCTTCTCTTAGTTTCTCTAAATAATGGTTTTGTAATTTGGTTTCTTCATTAACAAGTGGTTGTTCATTTTTCTGATTTTTAATAATATTTTCTTCTTTGTTAATGTTATACTCTAAAACGCTTATTTCTTCTGTTTTATAGTCTTTTTCAACAATTATTTTATCGTTGGAATTATCCATAATTTCAAGTTGAGTAGTTAACATAGAAATTGTTTTAGTTATATAAATATTTTTGCTTGTTTTTTCTAAATCTTCATACGTATTAATTAAATCAATAATTTCATTTTTCTGGCTCTCTCATTTAATTCTATCTAAACTATAAAGATTATATTTTTTACTTTTTATAAATTTAACTAAATCTTTTTGCATAATATATTCATTGGCATTATTGGCATAGGTATAATCATCTATAATAAAGCACAATACTGGAATATCGTTTCTTTTCAAAATATAATCTACTTTAATAGTACCAATAGATTCATTTTTAGTTAATTGTAAGAATTTTTTGTCCTTAATTGTTTCGTTGATTGTATTTTCAAATTCCTCAGTTAGCGAAGATTTAGTAGATTCACTAATTTCATCATTTTCTTTTGTTTGACTTTTATTTAAAAAGTCAAGTTTTTCTTTATTATTTAACTCTAAAAATTCAAGTCATCTTTTAAAAGTTATTGCATCTTCATTGTCAGTTAAAATAGTTAGATCTTTTGCATATAAACTCTTAACAACAATCATTTTATCTTTAGCACGTGAAATAGCAACATTAAGTGCATTCTTTCCACCAGTACGTCCAACATAAGTTGAGTGAATAGAAGTTTTAGCATCATAAGCAACGGATGCAATAACTAAATCAGCCTCGTCACCTTGAATATTTTCAATGTTTCTTAATAATAAAATATTGTTATTAATAGCATTTTCAAGCTCGGACTCAGATTTAAAAATTTTAGTTGTAATTGAATCTTGTTGTTTAGCATTAAAGCACAATAAAATTATTTTATTGTATTTGTGTAAATTTTCCTTAGCTAATTTAATGACTGTATCTATTTCAGCAAGATTTTGATTATTTTCTCAAACACCATTAGCATTAATAACTTCAATTGGACTAAAGTCTTTTTCTGTGCTAGCAGAATCGATAATATCAAGAGTGCTGTTATAAAAATATTTACTACTGAAAGTCATTAGTGCAGCATAATTAGAACGATAATTTTTATCTAATAAAACATTATACATACCAAGACTTTTAGCAAAATCAAGCAACGAGTCTACTTTACTATAAATAGAATCATCATCAACAGCTCGTACTCCAAATCAATTGCTTGGCTTCATTTGTTGGTCATCACCGGCTAAAATTTTAATTTTAGCTAAATACAATACTGGAAGTCCTTTTTCAATAAAAATTTGACTAGATTCATCTAGGATTGCATAATCGAATTCTTCTTTATTTCAAGCAGATAAATCAGCTTCTGGTGTGACTATAATAATTGGAAATATTTTTTTAATCATTGAAGCAAAACGTTTCATAAATTTGTATGGTTCTATTGAACTTAATCTCACAGTTGCAGCAAATTCAGTATATTCACTTTTTTCATCTACTGTAAAATTATTTATTTTCTTGATAATGTTTTTTGCTATGAATTTTTTAAGTTCAAATTCATCACTAACATCATTATTTTCGTATTTAGGTAAAATACTAATTAAGTCATGAATATATTTATAATCATCAGATTTAAAAGATTTAATTTGTGCCAAAATTTCATTTAAATTGCCTTGAAAATATCTAAAATCGTTAAATAAATTATCAGCGTGTTTTTTGATTTTTCAATTTAATGGTTTATAAAACTTGTAGCGCATATTGTTAATTTTTAACATATATTTCTTTAAATCAGCCGAATTAGAAAAATTAAAAACATCAGGATATTTAATATCTTTTGGAAGCGAAACTATTTTATTTCAGAAATCGGAATTGAAATTTTCTCATATAGGTTGAATTTTTGAAATGATCTTAGATGCTTCTAAAAATCTTTCATCAGCAATAAATTTTTCAATATTATTTACAAAATTAAGCTCCTGATGACTAATAACTCTTAAAGGTTTCAGATTATCTTGTTCATCATAATTTTCTAAATAATCTAAATATTTTTTAATAGGTGTGTAAAATGATTTTTTATTCATGTTTTTGGAATTAAGCATAAATAAACAAAATGGTTTTAATTCACCCATTCTGTTTCTAATAACTTCAAGTGCCGCTTTTTTTTGACTGCAAACAAGTGAATTTTTCCCATAAACTAATAAGTTGGTTAGAATATTAACTATTGTTTGACTTTTACCTGTGCCTGGTGGACCTCAAATTATTGTATTTTGATTCAAAGAACTAGCTATTGCTTTATCCTGCGATAAGTTTGTAGGTGTGATTTTAAAAATACTAGTTTTAGGATTAAATAAAGTTTCACTAACTCTATTTTTATAAATATTTTTATTAAATTCAACTTGGATAATATTATTAATATCATTATTGTTAATGATTTCTAGCATTCTGTTTCTTACATAACCACCAGAAGGTTGAAATAGTCCAAGAACAACTCCGCCAACAAATTCAAGTGACTCATTTTTAATATCATCAGCCTCTAAATTTGTAAATTCAGTGTTAATATTAACATTAAGTTCATATATTTCACCTCATTGTTCATGTAAGTATTTAAGTAGTTCTTTGATCGATCACTCGCCATAATTTTCATCCAAATCTAGATCAAAACCAGCATTATTTAATAAAAACATTAACTTTTCATTTGGTTTAATATCACCATTAGAAATTAAAAATGGTCTTGCATTTCTGATTTCTAAATAGACTTCTTTAAAAAATAGTGGTGCATAAACACTTTTACCATCTATCAAAACTTTAACAAACAAAAATCCTAAATGAATAGGTCATATATTAGTTTCAGCATTTATTTCATTTGCTTTATTCAAAAATAATTTTCACTTTAAGGCTTGCTTCTGAAAATTAGCTTTTATTTGATGAATAATCTTGCTTTTAGCATCATTAAATTGTTTTTTTAACTGATTCGACTGATTATTGCTAATTTCAAAATTATTATTTTTTAATATTTCCATAACTTCATCATATGTTGAACATTGCTCAAGTAAATGACAAATTCTTATTAAATTAAGTTCTAAAATAGGAATATCAAAGTTTTTGTGTGAATATATAAAATCAAAAGATTCTGGGCCAAAAAGATTATAAAAGTCAAAGCTAAATTTGTCATTTACCTTTGTAAAAATGGCTTTATCAGATGGATTGACATCTAACAAATTATTTAAAATGCTTTTATATTGACTGCTTTTATTATCTTTTGGATTCATATTTACTCCTTAAAAAACTATAAAATATTAGATTGATATTTAAATTATAATAATATAAATGCTAAGTGATAACAAAAATAGAAGACCTATAAATTATTAAAATTAGAATAGGACAAAAAAAGAGATATGTATTATCTCTTTTTAAGACGAACTAAGAATCTAATCGGAATCAGCAAATTCTAAATATTATACGATCATGTTGCATTCATATTTATCATATAACATCAACTTAGATAATAGTGAATGTATGCCAGATAAAAGTCATTTCATAGATACTCAAGTAGTCTTAGAGATTCATTTTCTAATAATTTTCTTTGTTTTTAAGGTTTAATGTCTTATCATCATTAAACAAAAAACTCAAATTATGAAAAATGAGTTTTTTGTTTTAATTCAATATTAACAATTTTGATATTTTTATTAATTAAATGTAATATGATTGTTCGGTTTTTTCTAATTCAGCATCATTACGACGATTTTTAACTTTTGCTGTTATTTTAGCAATAATCACAATAACTAATTGGCCAATTGTAAAACCATAAATGAATCAAATAATTCCTTTATTTAAAAATTTAAGAAAGCCACTTGAACTACCTATACCTAAATTATCACCAGTCATTGAAAGACCAAAATAAAGTAAGAAGAAGCACAATAATAAAAGAACTGTAACCGCTATTGAAATAATAGCATATATAATGAACGCTTTTCCTTTAAAGAAAAGAAAAATACAATATTTAATCAAAACATAAATTAATCACACAATAAACATTATTAAAAACATTTGTGAGAATACAACTGCGAAAATATTTGCTATTAACTCGCCGGTATTCATTGATGAGGCACTATCAAAGGTTTCTTTTAAACCTTTATAAAAATTAATGAAACCATTTTTAGCAGTTCCATCCATATTTACAAAATTGGTTTTTACATAATACGCTGTTGTAGTAATAAATGTTTTCATTCACCCATCAGAAAAAACATTAATAAATACATTTAATAAAAGTGGAATAGAGAAAAAAGCAAAGGCTATTAATAAAGAAATAATCGTTCCTAAATTAATCTTTATTTTAGATGGTTCTTTTGATTTGGCCATATTGCCTCCTTAATTATTTTATTTATAAGTTTTATTATTATACTAATTTATTAAACAAAAAAATTATGTATTAAATCGTATATAAATATTAAAATATTACTGTTTTATAGGCAATTATAGAAATTTTAATTTTTATATTTTTCTAATTCCTTAGCATATTTATAAATATTATTTTCATAGTCGATTGTTTCAAAATACTTAATCAGCTGACAATTTACCCACAATATAATTAGATAATTAACTAGTATTTTTTGTCTTAGAATATATAAATAATTATATTCTCCATAAGCATCCAAAAAAACTTTTTCTTGATGCGAATTGAGATTAGAGCTTTCTATAAAATATGCTAAATCAAAATGCTTATCTCCTAATGACGCATATTCTCAATCACATAAATATAGTTTTTTGGTGCCTTCTTGAAGCACAAAATTTCTAGCTCATAAGTCATTATGACATGGAGTATCTTTTTGCATTTTACTTAATGTTAAATTTACATTTTTATAAAAATCATTAAGAACATTAATATTAATATTTTTTTCTTTTAAAATTTTACGATATTCTTTAACTCTTGCCGCATGGTTTGATGGTGGAAATTTAGCTTTTGAATTATGTAAAACTTTCAAACATTTAGCAAGTTTAATCAAGTTTTCATCGCTTGAATCTGGCTCAATTCCATGAATAAATTCTCATTCTGTTTTAAATTCATCATTGAATAATAACTTAGGAACAAATGAAAACTGACTTAAAATTTTGTAGTCAATTTTATGATTAAAACCTGTATATTTTTTTTCTTGTATAAACTTATTTCCAATTGAATATGAAACATTAGTTAAACCCTTTGTAATCATTTTCTTCTTATCATTCATTTTATACTCCCTATAACGACAAGGTTAATTTTAATTTACTATTATAGTGTAAAATTAAATAATAATTTAATATAGTTATATTTTTAAGGTAAATGATGGACAAGAGTAAAATAAGGAATTTTTCAATAATAGCACACATAGATCATGGTAAAAGTACGTTAGCTGATAGAATTCTTGAACTAACTGATACTGTATCAGAACATGATATGGAAGATCAGTTGCTTGATCAAATGGATCTTGAACGTGAAAGAGGAATTACTATAAAACTTAATGCTGTGCAAATTAAATATCATGATTATACTTTCCATTTAATTGATACTCCTGGCCATGTGGACTTTACATATGAAGTTTCACGTTCGCTTGCGGCCACTGAAGGAGCATTACTTTTAGTTGATGCAACACAGGGCATCGAGGCTCAAACACTAGCTAATGTTTATTTAGCCCTTGAAAATAATTTAACTATTATTCCTATTATTAATAAAATTGATTTACCTTCTGCTAATATTGAAAGAACCAAAGAAGAAATTGAAAATGTTATTGGATTGCCAGCTGATGATGCCGTTTGCATCAGCGCTAAAACAGGTTTGAACTGTGAAAAAGTTCTTGATGCTATCATTAAATACATTCCAGCTCCTAATAATGCTGATAATGATAAGCCGCTTAAAGCATTGATTTTTGATTCATACTTTGATGAATATCGTGGTGTTATTATGCTTATTAGAATTTTTGATGGTATTTTAAAAGTGGGTGATGATTTTAAATTTATGTCAAATAATGCACAATACCATGTTATAGAATTGGGTATTCGGAGCCCTAAGGAAGTTAAAAAAGATTTTCTAGAAGCTGGCGAAGTTGGATATGTTGCTGCTACTATTAGAGATGCAAAAGAAGTACATGTTGGAGATACTATAACATTAGTTAATAATCCAGCCAGTGAAGCGTTGCCAGGTTATAAAAAGAAAAAGCCAGTTCTTTTTACGGGTTTTTATCCTATTGACACTCGTGATTATGCTGAACTGAAAAAAAGCTTGGATAAAATTTCACTAAGTGACAGCTCATTAACATGAGAACAAGAAACATCAAAGGCTTTAGGATTTGGATTTAGAGTTGGCTTTCTGGGTATGCTTCATATGGATGTTATTCAAGAAAGATTAAATAGAGAATATAAAGTAGGAATTATCGCAACTAGCCCAAGTGTTGAGTATAAGGTTGTTAAAACGAATTTAGAAGAAGAGTTAATTTCCAATCCATCGCTTTTGCCTGATCGAACATATATTGATCATATTGAAGAGCCTTATATTGAAGCTACTATTATTTTACCTAATGAATATATTGGTAATATTATGGACTTGTGCCAAAATAAACGGGGTATTTACAAAACATTAGATTATATAGATGAAGCAAGAAGTAGATTAGTTTATGAAATGCCTTTGGGTGAAATTGTGTTTGATTTTTTTGATAGAATGAAAAGTTTAAGTAAAGGTTATGCTTCTTTTGAGTATGATTTAATTGGCTATAAAACAAGCGAATTAGTAAAAGTTGATATCTTATTAAATGGCGATAAAATTGACGCTTTTTCAATTATTACTCATAAAGATTCTGCTTACGAAAAAGCAAGAGATTTAACAAAAAGATTAAAGGAAGCTATTCCTAGACAAAATTTTGAAGTTCCAGTTCAAGCTGCTATTGGTGGTAAAATAATTGCCCGTGAAACAATTAAAGCTTTTAGAAAAGACGTTACATCTAAACTACACGCTTCGGATTTAAGTAGATATAAAAAACTGCTTGAAAAACAAAAAGCAGGTAAAAAGAAAATGAAAATGTTGGGAACTGTTGAAGTGCCTCAGGAAGCCTTTTTGAATATTTTAAAGACAAATATTGAAAAATAAAAAGCCCTCTGGCTTTTTTATTTTTTCCCGAGTTTCCCAGTTGAAAATTTAAAAATTCCATATAAACCTTATTTATAGGCTTATATGGAATTTTTTGTATTTTTAATTACAATGTAAAACTTTCTCTATTATTTTAAAATTTGAATAATTTTCAGCATTGCTACCACTATTTTCGTACCATTTTTCAATAATAGTTCCATCTATTTTCTTAACAAACACATTTGCAGAATTAACAGCTTCAATAAGTGAATTATTTGTAAATTTATATATAACACCTTCATCTTTCATTTTTTATTTAAGATATATAGTGTAAATTTCAACACAACAAGTGATAGAAAACACAATACGAAATG
>NZ_JNJV01000017.1 GCF_000702785.1 Mycoplasmopsis primatum ATCC 25948
AATAATTTAAATTATCATAAAAATTTTGTTTTAACTGGTTTTTACAGTACTAAAAAATTTGATGATTTAAAGAACAATTTAGATATAGAAAATAGGGATGACCCATCTATTCCATATTTATTGCCAAGTAAATATGACACTAACAATATTAAATTAAAAAATGAATCATTGTTGCTAAAAAGCAATCCAAATCTAAAGATAGATAAAAAAATAACAACAAATGATAATGATGGAATTATGAGTATTTCTATTATCTTGCGAGATTCATTGAATAATTTGGAATATTCAAAAGTTTTGGAAATCAGAAATTTTTATAGCAAGACTGCATTTCATCAACAAATAGCTGAATTATCAGAAGATGATTTAAATATAACAGTGAACAGAAAAATGCGACCTAGTGATTACCACTTTGATTATTCAAAACCTATTAATTTAAAAGACAATTCATCATTATTAGCAAAAAATCCAAATCTAAAAATAATTAAATATAAAAAAGTTTCGGTTATTTCACATAGTAATGCTCGTGGTACTTTAAAAATTCACATTTGGGTGGCTGATGAAAAGAATAATTTATATAACGATAAGGATATAGAAATTACTGGTTTTGCTAAACAAGAATGAACGGTTCAAGAGTTAGATTATCTTGTGGATAAAATTATGACAACACCAATAAGTCAAGGCAAATATATTCTCACAACTATCACAGGCATTCCATCCTTCTCAGGCGCAAAATATAGAAATCTTTATTTAAAGCAATCTTACTATTCAAATTTTCTTACATTTGAAATTGATGAAGAACATAAGGATATTCAATCGCCGTCATTGAATTGAATGATAGAAAAAACCTTTTTAATGATACGTGTGCATAAAAAAGATGAACCAGAAAATGTCAAGGTTCGTTGAAAGGTGAAAGGAGAAGAAAAAATACTTACTGCGCGTAAACAATGATATCAACTTTATGGAACACACGGCTTAAAAAAGTCAACAAAATTCATTACTATATATGTTATCTATCATAGTGATAAAAGCAATTATTTCGATGTTGATATAAATGTTCAAGAGTTATAGGTAGAAAATATAAGTCTTATTTTTTGGTACTGCATGAAGTATTCATACTTTTTGCCCCATAGTTAAGTTAATAGCATATATAGTTTTATAATTTAAGCACTAATTTTTAATTTAAGGAGTAAACAATGCAAAAAAAGAGATTGAAAAAATCATTAATTTTTGTTCTCCCTGCTGTTTTAATTACAACAACAGCACCACTAGCAAGCGTTAGTTGCGGGGGGGGCAAATATAGTTATTTAAATGAAATTAAATTTAATTTAATCAATCCATCCATAACCACAAATAAAGAAATAGTAGATGAATTTAAAAAGAACAAACAATCTTTAAAAAAATATATAGAAATTTCTAATCCAAATAAATATAAACTCGAAATTAAAGATGTAGAATCAGTTGGCAATAGTGCTATTAAGATTCTAATTAAAACATCTCAAAATGGAAAAAATGAATATAGTGCGTGGACTCAACCAATAAGTGGTCTTAAAGATCCATCAAAAGCGTGAGAACAAAATGATTTAGAATTACTTTCAAAAGTTTTATTAGATCAAATTAAAAATAAACCAAAAGATTTAATTGATTTACAAAGTAGTAAGATTAAGGACAAGTTTCCTTCAACTATTGATAATGAAATGATTCAATTTAAACCAAATGAATTAATTAGTAACAAATTACCAGAGATTAAATTAGTTGCCAACATTGATCCTCATTCTAAGGATGATGTTAAAGGCACATTATCACTTTCATTAAAACTTAAAAATAAAAAGGGTAAACTTTACAAAATAACTAAAAATAATATAACACTATCAACTAATGATGGACTTTTATCATTAGATGATTTAGCGTCAAAATTAACAGTTAATGATTTAGATTTACCGACTGCTATTGGAGAGTTATTGCCATCTAAATTTGAATTTGAAAGTAATGATATTTTTAATAAAGACTCTATCCTTAAGAAAAACAATGTGTATTCCAATGTTGAGATTCAAGATGTTAGTTATGATAACAAAGATCCTGAAGGAATTAAAATAGTTTCGTTTAAGTTAAAACACAAGAATCAATTGTCTAAACTTATTAATTTAACTATAAATCAGTTCTATTCTACAAAACAGTTTGATGAATTAGTCGAAAGTTTAACAGTCAATGATTTGGACATAAATATTGATCCAACTGTGTTTCCTAGCAATTTTGATGTTAATAACATTCAATTAAAAAAAGATTCGCTATTATTAGCAAAAAATCCAAATTTAAGAATCAAAAGTGTTCTCAAAAGTTCTGTTGACGATAATGATGGCTTATGCTATGTAACTATAGAATTAGAAGATACGTCAAACAAATTAGCATTTTCACACACAAATCTTTTATTATCTGGCTTTGCAGGAAAATCTATTAAAAAACAACTTCAAAGAAAGCTTGATGATCTTGTTGATAAAATTCAAAGCACACCAATAAAAGAAGGAAAATATATATTGTTTGAAAAGGAGGATGATTATGATTTTCCAGGGTTCGTTCTTTGGCAAATAAGAGCATATAAAACCATAGTAAAAAACTTTCAATTCAATCAAGAAAAGAAGGGAGATATATCATCAAGTATTGCTTTGGTGCCGGTATTGAGACAAGGAACCGATAAGCCCGATATATCATTAAAATATGTAAAATATACTGGAATTAAGCCAAATGTTCAAGCTATGAAATTTTTATATAATCTTTCGTCTAACGGGGTATTGTCGAATAAAACAGTTTCTGTTTATATAATTGCTACTCCTGATGATTATTTTTATGCTGGAAGTAAATCTGGTTTTATTACTAGATTAAAGGTGGATGAGGAAATTAAAACAATAAAAGAATTCATTGAATAACTCAATATCCTATAAACCCAACTCATCATCAGTTGGGATTTTATTATTTGAACTTATATAAGAAAATATTTCTGGGCTTTGTTTAATATATTTGCCTTCAAGAATTCTAATAACACTATCCACTGTTTCATTTAATGGTACATAAGTTCCTTTTGACTTAGTGAAATGTTCAGTCATAAAGAAGTTTTGAGTGAAAAATGCTTCTAATTGAAGTGCTTTTTTAACTATGATTTTACTTTCGTTATCTAATTCATCAAAACCAAGAATTAAAATAACATCTTCTAAATCTTTGTATTGTTTCAATATTTTTTTGGTTTCTAAAATAGCATTATAATGTCTCTTTCCAATGATTTTTTCATCTACTGAGTTTGCTGAACTAGCTAATGGGTCAAAAGCAGGAAAGATATTTTTAGCTGATTGACTTCTTGATAAAACTAAATTTCCGTTTAAGTGGTTAAATACAGCAACGGCAGATGGATCACTTAAATCATCCATAGGTAAGAATATGGTTTGAAATGATGTAATAGAACCATTTTCGTTTCTATGTAATCTATCTTGAATGTTTGATACATCACTTTCAAGGGTTGATTGATAACCACCAACAGAAGGTTTTTTACCTAATGAGGCACTAACTTCGTTTTCAGCTTGAATAAAACGGTAAATATTATCTATAAATAATAAAACGTCTTCTTTTTCATAGTCTCTTAAGTATTCAGCTGATGTGATACCAATAGGAACGATTGAAGTTCTAGCCCCTGGCGATTCATTCATTTTTGAAATATATATTATTGAGTTTTTCATTAAATTAGACTCTTCTAATTCGTTAAATAGCTCAATTCCTTCTCTAGAACGTTCACCAGAGCCTATAAAAATATTAGACGTTGATGAGTATTTTCTATTGATATTAAAAATAATTTCTTTCATAAGCACTGTTTTACCAACACCAGCGCCACCAAAAATACCAAGTTTGAAACCTTTAACAATGGGCATAAAAAAGTCAATAGCTTTAATACCCGTTTCTATTATTTCAGTGTTAGCGTCAAAAAAGTTTGAATTATTGATAGTTGAATTCATTTCGACATATTTAGGTTTTGTGCCTCTATCTTTTAATAATGGTAGTCCCGAAAAGTTGTAAATATTGTTTTTTGATTCCTTACCCACAGGCACCATAAAACTTTTGCCTGTACTTTTAACTATATCATTAATGGCTAATGGTTTAGCAGCATAAACAATAATTGCACGAACACTTTTAGAATCTATTATTCTTTTAACAAGTAAAAATGTTTCATTATTATGAGCAGTTAAAACATGATTAACAGAAGGCAAATGATTTTCTTTGAATTCTATTTCTGCTATATCAGATCATATTTTGATTATTTTTCCTATTTTAGTCATTATTTGTCTCCTAATTTTTTAGCTATTTCTAAAAGAGTGCTATCAGTAAAAGGTATAAAACTGTGATTGTAATCAATTTCCCAGTTTAAATTAGTGTATGTTGAATATTGATGCAGCGCGAATGCAAAGAAATCCTTCATTAATTTATCATCATATAAATCGCCATTTTTAATTGTTTTAAAGGCATTTATGGCATCAGCTTGTGTGTTTATAAGTATATCTAAAAATGCTAATGCTTTTTGTGAATCGTTGACACCTTTTAGTATGTCTCATGATATAAGTTTTGTCATAAATAGAACAAAGTTGTAAGAATATAAAGAGTAACCTTTTTGTGTGAACATCTTATCAATCATTTTTCCTTTTCTTAATAGAGAAGCGGTTTCTTTATTAAGCTCATAATCAAGTGCAGCTAATTTTAAGTGTTGTTTATACTTCTTGTAAATTTTTCCTATTTCACCGGCTACTTTTGTTAATGTAGCAGATTGGACACTCGAGCCCGTTCTTGATACCGATAAATCAATATTAATAGCAGGTAGTTTTCCAGCAGTGAATAAATCAGTATTAGTAACTATTTGACCATCTGTAATAGAAATATCATTCGAAGCAATTAAACTTGTAATATCGCCATCAATAGTTTGGATTATAGGTAAAGCAGTTATAGTTTTCTTATTAACAAATGAACCAGCTCTTTCTAAAAGTGATGAGTGAGCGAAAAACATATCACTAGGCATAGCTTCTTTTCCAACAGGTTTATCAGTTAATAATGCTATTTCTCTAAAAATATTAGAGTGTTTACTTAAATCATCAAAAATAATTAATACATCATCATTATATGAAATATTTTCTGCATGTGCCATGCCTATGTATGGCGCTAAATATTGCTCATAAGCATTAGAAGAAGCATCAATAATTATGGTGTTTTTTAAGGCATCATATTCTTTTAAAACATTATAAATATTAGTTATAGTTTCTCTTTTTTGCCCAATAGCAACATATATACATTTAACATTGTCTTTAGATTGATTAATAATTGCATTGATTGCTAGATGGGTTTTACCCGTTCTTCTGTCGCCAATAATTAACTCCCTTTGTCCTTTACCTATTGGTATAAGCAAATCAATTGAAATAATTCCAGTATAAAGTTGTTGGTTTAATGGTTTGACAGTCATTAAGTTATGTGCCCTACCAAAAACAGGACTTTCATTAGGCAAGATAGTTTGATGAGTGTCAGTTGTATTTTTAGGTCAAATAATATCACCGTATATATTTATTATTTTGCCGTAATAATTGGTATCAGTTTTAATGAGATTTTCTTGTGCGACTTCAATTAACTCTTCATCAATATTTAATGGATAGTTATTAGTATTAGTTAATAAATACGCTTCATCAGTGGAAGCTGAAATCAAGAAAAACTTAATTTTTTCATTACTTTTTAATTTAAAAACTTGATTTTGTTTATAAGTATATGGGCCATATACTTTAACAATATAGTCGTAAATTGCTTTAATTTTTGGATTGTTATTTAAATTATTCATATTTATAAATTCCTTTATGCTAATGTGATTAAAATGATACCAAGCGTTGCTATACTTAATCCTAATGATAGTATAACTGAGCCAGAAATTAATAGATGTTTAGCACCCTTATTTTTATTTTTAAGCGCTAATAAAGTTATACCAGTAGATAATAAAATTATTCCTATTACTGTTAAAACTATTCCAGCATCTTTTTTAACTTTTGAGCCTTTTTTATAGTCTTTTTCTATAATTTTAAATGCCTCTGAATATGCTTTTATAAATTTGTCTTTAAGTTCTTTATTATCAGTAACTTTTTTATTGATTACTAAAGTTGAAAAAAGATTAAATGACTTAAAAATTTTGGCAACAAGATTGTTATATTGATTATATCAATCATTTAATTCAAATGTTCTGTTTGATATTAAAGCATTGAGTTGATAAATGTTATTTTGATTAATTTCAAAAAGTTTAGCAATGTTTTCTAAGTTTGTTTGTGTAGCTTTGGTATTTTCACTAATAAACTTTTTATTAATTTTAATAATTTCTGAAAATTGATAATTTACTGCTTCAAAAGCTAATGGTAATGTTTTTCAAAAGTTATTCGCATTTATTTTTAAGCTTGTTAAACTTGTAAGGAAATTGTACTTAGTCGCCACTTTAAGACTGTTAATAATAGATTTATCGTTATCAAACTTTTCATAATATTTATTTATGTTTTCATTTTCTGATCATTCAAATGAATTTTCTTTGGTTGATCAAATCATTTTTGAAGAAGCATTTACCATGTTGAATAAAGCATCTTGAATAAATTTATTTCTAATTAAACTGTAATCAAGTTTATCATCCATTGAAAGAGATTGAATTAATTGACTAAAAATATCTTTAACAACTTTAATTTGATTTTCTTTTAGAAACAGCCATGATGGTGAATTAATTAATTGAATTTCACTTATAGTGTAGCTTTTTGTTAGCTTTGGATTGACTCTATCAGTAATATGTACTATCACATTCTTGATTTTGTTATTGTTTTCAGCATCGAAACTAAATACTTTATATTCATATCTTGTATTAATTGGGTTATTAAAGTAAAAGAATTGTTGCTTGGTTTTAGCATCAGCTGAATCAAATTGATTTTTTAACTCAAAGGCAGTGTACTTTGCATATTTACTTGATGTGTAAGGGAATAATGTACTAAGGCTTTCGATTTGCTTTTCAAATTCATTTGGATTTTTAATATCCGTATCATCAGGCACAATTGGAGGTATTGAAGGTGGGTCATTAGGTTTTTGTTTTTCATTTTGTGGATCTTCTGATTCTTGATTTTGTTTTAAGTCGAAGTCTACAAATCTTGGTTGAATTTTAGATTTAATATATTCATCTCAGGTTTTGTAATCCTTAGGTAATGAAACAGACAAATTACCATTGTTATCTTTTATTAATTCAACATCTTTATCAATTATAGGAACATCTTTTTCATTAAAAATGATCGAGTTCATTTGTTTATTAATGAGTTCCTCAGCATATTTTTTAAGTATTGCTGTAAATTTGTCTTTTGGAATGCTATTAGTAATGTCCTTTTTTGTTGTTTTTGATTTGCCTTTTGGAGCAATAGCTTCATCATAGTTCATTTGCTTATCATCAACAACTTTTATATCCTTATAAACTTTATTATTAAAATCGATATCTGCGAAGTTATACTTTTTATTTTTAGCCACAACATAAGGAAAAATAATGTAAAAGCCATATTTAGATGGATTGGTTTTCATATCATCTTTATTTTTTTCAAAATATTCTAAAAGTTTATTGAAATAGAAAATGCTTTGAATTCTCCTTTTAAAATCCGTCTCATTGTTTTTAATAAGCCTGTCTTGAATAGCCTTAATATAAGCAATTGACTTATCTACAAAAGCACTGATCAACTTTTTCATCTCATCAGTTGCTAAATTATCATAATCACTAAAATTAGGGTCTGGTTTTGCTTCATTATTTGATTTTGCACTAATTGAAAAAGCAGTAGTCATTAACAATATTGGTGCCAAGGAAGACAATTTAAATATTTTTTTGATTTTTTTATTCATATTACACTTCATCCATTAGATTTAATCTATTTATCATTTTTAGTACATAGTTTTTGTACGATATATCATCATAAGTTATAATTTCGTCAATTGTCAGCCCTATATTCTTTTTAAGATTTAATAGTTTTAGTTGGTTGGAAGCATCAATAAACTCTTGAGTTTTATTATTTTTTCTAAGCGATGAAACATAAAATTTATTATTAGAAAATGTGCTTATATTTGCTATATTATCTTTGATAAATATATTAGTTTTCTTTAAGAAAATGAAATATTCTTTATTTGCTAGAGCATCATAAATTTTAATTAACAGCTTATCATAACCACAAATAGAATTGTTAGTTAATTCATGGAAATCATCTTCATCGTTGGTATTAATAAATATTTTAGCCTTGGGGAAGACATAACCTGTATTAGATATAAAATGAATATTAATTTTTAAAAAATTTTCACTCATGTGCTTCTCCTTAATTTAATTTGTTGTTTCTGGTTAATAAAGTGATTTCTTCTATTTCTAATTCGCTTTTAATTCTATTTAATTGTTTCTTTAATTTGTATTTAGACTCATCAATTTGTTTAATTATTTTGTTTGTTGAAACAAGACCTATTTTTGCGCTATAAAATGAAGATTCGCAAATAAGCGCATTTATAGTGTTATATAAAAAGATATTAATTTCAGTATTTATAAAATCGTTGATATTTGGATAAATTTTGAACTCATTAAAATTCAAAAAAGATTTATTATCATCATAATTATTTGAAATTAATTTATCTATATCAAACTGATTTATAGGCAAAATAGTAAAAAAACCATTATAATTTTTATTTGAATTAATTACAAATCTAACGTTGGAATAATTACCAGTAGCAAAAAGTGTTTTAATAATTGAAACTAAATTATTAGACAAATTTTGGTTTTTTTTATTATTTTCAAAGTATTTCAAAACATTTAATTTATTTTTAGTACAAAACTCATTTGCGTGGTTTCCAATAACAATAAAATCATCTTGTTTTGTGTTATTTTTCAGAATTGTTTCTTCATAACGAGAATATGAGTCTGTGGCATATTTTTGCTCTTCAGTGATATAAATCCACAAAATTTTCTTTGATTTTTTTCTTCAAGCGAAGAGTTTGCTCACAAAATTATTTGCCTCCAATAAGTCATTTTTGATGCTATACTGCTTTTGCATAGCTGTGATAATTTTTTTATTCATAAGCGCGTTATTAGCAAAAAACGATAACTGCTGGTTTATTTTCATAAATTGAATTATGAAAATGTTCCTATCGTTATTAACCTTTAATGTGAGATTATCTAATCTGTTAATTTTTTCTTCAATTTTTTTAAGATGCATTATTTACCCTTTTTATTTTTTATATTTTCAATAGGAAGTTCAGCAGCTATAGACTTATCAAAAAGGATGATTAATTGACCAGTGGTTTGTGATTTATAGATAATCAAGTTATGAAAAATTTCAACATATCTATACAGCGATAAATTTTGACTAATTTCATTGTTCAATGATTCAAGAAAAGCATTGTATGTTAAGTCTTTGCTAGTTGATAGATTAATTGCATTATTATTTGACGACAACTTTTCAGAAAGCATGGGAACTAATGTATTAATAGAAAATTTAGGATTAACATTGAATGTTAGTATAAAGTTTCTATACAAAATGTCAGTTTTGTTTAAAAGTGCGTTTTGCATTTCGCTGTAAAACTTTTTGTATGATGACGAATTGAAACCTAAATTATTTTTGAACAAAACATAAGAGATAAGTTTGTCGTATGAAATTAAATCAGTGTTGTTTTTGGCATCTTCAAATTCTTGAAAAACATTGAAATAATTACTTAATGCTTGCTGTTTTTTCATTATTCTCCTTTATGATATTTTTAGTTAAGAAAATGATTATAAAAAGTTTAACTACAATTGCTAATAGCGCTACAAAAAATAAAGAAACGTTAATAATAAGCAAAATTTGGACAATAGACACACTATATGTTATAGTCATAAAATAGTAGTTGTTATATTCGCTTGATGATAGCAGATAGTTAATTCCAAACACAAATAATGTAATGCCTATGAGAACTAATATTGAGAAAAGAATAACTAGAATATAAACATCAACGTTTTTATTTTTTAGTCAATAAATAAAGAATATTATCAGTGAAACCAATGAGGCAAATACTGTATTAACAGTCATTACTAATAAATCTGAATTGAGTAATATAGTTGTTAGCAGAGACATTCAAATAAGTAATTGACATGAAAGGTGCAATGTTAATAAATTTAAACTGCCATAAAATTTGGTTCTGCTATAAGCAACTGAAGCAAAGATATAACCACCCAAAATAATAAATAGAAACGCAATTTCCAAGAAAAATAAATAGTCTCTTTTGATTTTTATTTCAAAAACATTAATAGCACTTTGTTTATATAAAAATACCTTGATAAATCATAACAATAGTGAAAAAATAATGCAAAACATTAAATAAAATCTATTTTTTAGTGTGCCAGTATTAATCTTTTTATAAATGATGAAATAAACTAATTCAAAGTATGATCCAACAAGAAGCAGACTAATGGTAAGTATGAAAAGCAGTAAAAGAAAAAGATTTTCTATTTTTTGAACCATAAATATATTGTTTAATCATTTATAAACGGGGTTGCCATAGAGAATAATTTGATTTGATACTCCAGTGAATATTCAACTATAAAATAGTGCATATGTAATAGACAACAAGAGAAATTGGCTAACAACAGGAATAATTATTATTGCTTTATGTTTATAAACAATAGGGTCTTTTTTTCTTCTATTAAGATAGTTATATATTGTATAAGACAAATTTATAACAAAAACAAATGTTAAGATATTAATCAAGTGAATAAGCTTTGATGTGTTAATTTCAGTATATGTAAATAATAATGTAAAGCTAGATATAGTAAGTAATAAATATAATATAAATCAAGGAATGTACTTTTTTATTATTAATTTATTTGCATACACGTTATTGTGGTTTTTTACAAGCGAGTATGTAAATACAAACATTAGTATAATAGCTCGTCAAATAATTAAATAATTAAGTTGCTCTAATTTTTGACTCTGGTAATTAAATAAAAAGGTTCATGATTGAGGCAATAACATTTTTTCCGGTAGTATGGTTTTATTAATAAATAAAAGCAATGATAAAAGAAGAATGATTGTGCCTATCCTAAGAAAATAGAGCATCACCTTAGTGATAGTCGTGTTATTTGTGTTATTTTTAACTGTGCTCTCATCTTCATATATAGTGTTATTTAAATTAATGTTTTTATTATTCATGACACTCCTGACTACATAATAAATAAAATAAAATAGAACAAAAATTTCTATTTTATAGTTCTAAAAGGAAATTAATGAAACTGAAATTCGCTTGGAATATTATTTAATCCATTTTCAAATAAGCTAGTTTTTATATCTTGACCTTGATAAGCATTTAATAATGCCTGACGATATGAATTGATTTGGTTTTTGCCACCACCATAAATTAAGTCATATTGTGGGAGATTATAACTTCCATAAAGATTTTGATAATCAAAACCTTCCGATCTAAACGCTACTGCTAAACCTGTGTGAGCCGAAGCATTTGAAATATGATAAACTCCAATAATTTCATTATTTTGCGTTCTTATACTTGTACCAGAAGCTCCGCCAACAGGAGCATAGTGTCTAATTAAGTATTCAAGCCCCATAGAGATATATTGATTGCCATTTGATTCATAAAATTTATTTCCAGCAAAAGGAGCTGATATAAATGAATCTAATACACCGGGTTTATTTGTAAATGATCTATAGCCCAAAGCATAAGATAAATAATTGCCTCTATCAGTTCGTTCTTTTTCAAAAGTATCACCTGTCAATTCATTATAAAATCTATAATCAGAATTAGTTCATAAAGAAAAGTTGAATTGGTTTCTGTATTTAATTTGATCATCATCAACATATTGTCTCAAGAAATAGTCGCCAGTTGAATTAGGATAACCCACAGCAAAAAGTTCATCTTTTTTCTTGTATCATTCTGGATCATTTTTTGGTTTTGCTAATGGAAAATCAATTTTAGAATAATCAGTTAAATATGATGTTGATTTAAATTTAATTTTGGCGCTATCATCATTAGCATAATTATTGGTAATTAATTTAGCAAGATCATGAGCGTCTAAGTTTTCATAATCTGCTGAAACAGCACCTGCTCCTGTTAAACCGTTAAATTCAATTTTTTCAAAGTCAATTTCAAAAACAGAAAAATCTAAGAATTCTTCAACATTTGCATATTCATTTTTTTGTTTATCATTAAGAAAATCAGCGGGTTTAGAACTTAAAAAATTGCTTGCTGAAAAAATAGTTTTTATACCATTATTGGTTATATATTTATTGTTATTAGAATCCTTAGGGCTGAATAAAAAGCTTCTGAAATTTGGATCTAAATTAGTCAATTTAAATGTTGATTTAATTTTGGCGGTATCCATTAATTTTAAAATAGAAAACGAAGTTGAGTTATTTTTTAAAGCATCAGCAACGTGCATGTTTGTACCAAAATACCATTTTGTAGGATATTTATTATCACTTCTTTTTTGATAGTCCATTAGTCACATAGTACCTGATGTAGTGATATATTCACGTTTTTCTGGATTCTTTTCAGTTGAAATAGTTACTCCAAAAGTTTGTTTAGCAGCCCTTAAATAATTTTCATTTGGAAGTGTTCTTGCTAAACCATTAATTCGATTAATATCTCTTCCTAATCCATCAACTCAAGAAGGGCCTTTGCCCATCTCTTCCTTAGCAATAGACAAACCCAGGAATTGACCGTTTTGGTCATACGTTGGCACAGTAAAACCTTTTCTAGCAGCATTTTCATAAATGTCTTGATTTAATGCTTTAGCTTTTTGATTAAATTCTTGGATAGCCTTATCGTTGGTATTTAAATCAGGTCTAACTTTGTTTAATTCTTGCTGTATTTTTTGTTGTTTTAAAATATGCATATATTTTGTATTATCAGTTAGGAACCTGTTTTCTTGGCTAGCATTGATATAGCTTCTAGGATCACTAGGTTTTAATGAATCTGCAGAAGAGCTAGGAATTTTACCATATTCATCTGCGCCAAAAGGGCTTGTTTTAAAGCCTGATAAGTCTAAAATATGATTATAATTTTTGCCAGTTTTTTTATCAGTTATTTTAAGTGATAATTGAAATTTTCCGTTAACATTGCTGTCTTTAGTAATTATTGCGTCAAGGACACTAATTTCAATTTCATTCTTAAATTCATTTAATGTTATTTCAATGCCCTTATCTAAATTATTCTTAACTTGTGTAGGCAATAATTGATCATAATTTAAATTAGTTAACATATGATCTTTCATTTTAAAATCAAATGTTTTTGGAAATTTGATTTCATTAACTATCTTTTTAAATTCATCAGAAGCATTATTTATATCGTCTAAATCTTTATTAATAGGTGGATTTGCTTCATTATTATTACTGTTATTATCTGGATTTTTATTATTACTATTATTATTTGGATCTTTTTCTTTTTGATCAGTGTTTTTACATGCAACTATCATTGGAATAAAGCCTAAATTAATTGCCAATAGTGAAAACATTATTTTTTTGTGTTTCATTATTTTCTCCTTTCGCTCAATCTACACGAATTCTAAATCTTCATCAGGTGTGGAAACATTAAAACCAGATTGTTGAAGTTGGCGTTTTAATTCATGCGCGTTTTGATCAACAATTACTTGCCTGTTCCGCAATGATTCACCATAATTAAACAATATATTTAAGTTTTGTATTCCATCTACGTTCAATCTGTCAGTGCCTGTAATTCTAACTTTGGTTGTTGCATTACCATTGCTAAATAAGATTTTTGTTCTAGGTGGAGTTGGTTCATTTAATACTAAATGTCTATTGAAACCCGCTTGATTTAGCTCACTAGATTTTATTTCAAATGCACTACCACTGCTGTAAAGTTTCAATCTTCTTAATTTTCTTGGTTTTGAATTTGAGTTTTTAAATTTATCGTGGAATTCAAGCCCCATGAGTGATCTTAATGACTTGACTCTACTTAAATCTAAACCTTGCGGATAACTATTTTCAGATTCTTTATGATCTGGATCATTACCCGGACCAAAACCACCTTGGAATATTGGTTCATTGTTTCTAACCCAATACACCATTCTGAGTCCATCATTAATTCTTTTGATTTTCCCTTCTCATGTAGAATCATTATTATTAAAGTCTATTTCGTCAAAAGCCAGTGTGTCAAAAGTTATTCTAGTAGCAATTTCAGCGCCGAGCTTATATTCGCTGCTTACATTGTAGTCATTGGTGTTAATTCATTCAACATTTCTTAAAGCATTTGGATTTATTGATCACTCATCTAATAATGAGTTGCCCAATGTATATAGACCCAATTCTTTTATTCGCTTATTTTCAAGCGCAATTAGTGCTGATGTATTAGCGGCTGTTGCTGAGAAGAAAAGTTCTAATAATGGAAGGTCATCAGGTATTTCTTTTAAAATATTTGCAAATTGTTGATTAGCATCAAATTTACCCATATTTCTTATTCTATAACCAGTAATTTCAACTTTTTGCTCCTTTAATGTTTGAATAAGCTGTCTTGCTTTTTCATAACCTTTTGGATTTGAAGCATCTATATCTATAATATAGCCGACATTCATTTTTCCGGCTTCATTTTTTTCTCTTGTAAGCTTACTTACACTAATACCATCGCCATTGTCAATTCCATATTTGTGGAATTCTGATGTTGCGTCAGTTTTCTTTCAACCAGGATAATTTCCGGTTTGTGTTTGTCAAGGAGTTCTTCATTTTGAATCATTGTAGCCAAAAACTCTACGATTATAATTATCATTTTGTAAACGTGATGTTACACTATTATAACCGTCAGGTACATTGAAAGCATATGAATCTAGTTCGCCATTTTCATTAATATATGAATTATCAGGGTCAGGGGTTAAACCTTCAGCAAGAAATTTATCAGCGCCACTTGATAATTTTGTAAATTTATCAAAATCTAAATTACTATATAATCACGCATATTTGTGATCCTTTGTTAAAAAGGTTTTACTTGGAAATTCACTTTTAGCTGGTTCTTTTAAAAAGTTAACAACATTTGGAGAATCAAATAATCTTTGAAATTTTTGTCAAATTTTGTCAAATCAAGCACGATTATTATCAACAAATCTTTGAGTAGTTTCTGCATCATTAATATTTTCAATATCTTTCAGTAAGTCTTTAACAGATTTATCTAACCAACCAGGATTTAAACCACTTTTTCCTTTTTTAAGACTTTCATTTCTTAATTCATCAGTTACTTTAACTTTTTTAAGTTTCCCAACAATATGGTTAATATATGGGTTAGGATTTTGCAAATTATTGTCTTTGTCATAATCAAATGTTTCACGTGGTGATGTTTCTTCAACTTCAGCATCAACTCACACACCATTAATTTGTATCCTTCTGATTGTGGTACTTGTTGAAGGTTTTGATGGCTTTGGCGGGGTAGGAGGTTTAGGAGTTTCTGGTTCCTTTTTTTCTTCTGCTGGTTTTGGTTTAGGTTTTGGGCTAGGGGTAGGTTTTATTATTGGTTTTTGTTTTTCTGGGATCGGTTTAGGTTTTTCGATTTCTTTTAAATTATTATCTGTTGTTGAACTATTTGCATTAGAATAATCTAAATTATCTTTGGGTATTAAATTTGGGCTTAAATTAGACTTTTTTGTAAAAAAGTCATTTTCATTTTTGTTGCTTGTTTTATATAACAAAACACTTGATAGTGTTGCCAGAGAAACAACTGCACCTAATAAAGTGAATATAATTTTATTTTTTCTTTTGTTGAAAAACTTCATAATGCCCCCTATATCTTGTTTAATAATAATTAAAATATTAATTATATAGTTTATTATTGATATTTAAATGTATTATAAACCCCAAACAGTAATTTGCAGAAAAAATCACCTATTTGCCTATAAAACACCTTCATTAAGCATTTAATATTAGCAAAAAGAAACACATTGAATTGTTTTTTAACTTAATTATTGCAAAATTAAAATCAGCAAAAGCTGATTCAAGGTTTCATAAATGAAATATGGTACGCCGTGCAGGGTTCGAACCTGTGACCCGCTGGTTAAGAGCCAGCTGCTCTACCGACTGAGCTAACAGCGCATTTGATTTTTGCCTTACTATTATATTATAAAAAAGCAAAAATCAAAATTCATAATTTATACGTTTTAAAATGCAATAAAATAAATTGTAAATTATACAAATAAGACTATTTTATAGGTTAATCTATCTAATAAACAATAGATTCATTTTTATTAACAAGCGGGTTAATTACATTGTATGTAAAGAATATAATAAACATATTAAATCAAATTTTTACGGGACTAAAAATGATATGTTGGAACATATAGGTAATAATTGAACCAGATTCTCCTGAACCACTTGTAGCATTATAATCTGCTAATGATAACAAAGGTACATTAATTAATTCAATCAATGCTGAAAAAATTACAATAGGAACAATAACTAGATATCTTTTTGGTTTCATTTTAAATCTAGCTATAAACAAAAATAGTAACATAGCGACATAACCGCCGGCCATCATAGCAAATAAACCGGTTCTATTTGGAATAACACTATATTTTTTAATAACATTTAAGTCGATAATCTCGAATACCATAAAGTAAATTAATAAACAAACCAGTGATAGTATTAAAAAGGAAAGTAATAAATTTACATTTAATAAAGGTCTTTGAGAGCCAGCTATCATAGCATGTTTTCTTTTTTCACTTATTAAAATTATTTTATTTTGAATCTTTTTAATTTTTGAGCTTTGAGGTTGTGTTAGCATTATTTTTTCAAGATTTCTTTTATATTTATATATTGTTCCTGCAAAACTAGCATCTCGAAATTCACCACCAAAAGCATAACGCAATATTTTAAGAAATATTCAACCTATCAAGCCTGCGATCACACCATCAACAACAGCAGATAAAGTATAGTAAACACTATAAAAAGTCGGGAATAATGAGAAAGAAACAATGTCACTTATCAGTCCTACTATTCCACCAACTAATGGTCCAAAAATAAAACCACTTATTTTTATTGGCAGCCCAATAAAACTAATTTTATATGTTGGAATTGAAATAAAAGGCACAAATGAAGCAAACACAACAAAAATAACCACCGAGATGGCAATTAAAATTCCAATAAAGGAAATAGATCTGATACTTAGTTTTGGAAATAAAGAAAAATCATTAAAGATTTTTTTTACAACAGTAAATGTTTTTTTCATATTTTCCTTAATTATTAATAATGGTTATTATATATAAAATATAGATATTTAAATGGTAAAATAATTTAAGATTATTAAATTTTATAGAAAAGTTTATAGAAAGGATTAGTATGAAACTCTTTGAAAAAATTACAACTAAAAGAAATACAAAAATGTTGCTTAAAGCTACTTTTGACAAAGAAATTAAATGTGAATTTTTAATTAAAAAGTCAAATACAATAACAGAATACCTTGATAAAAATGAAGCATTAGTATATTTTGAATCAAAAGAAAAATTAACCTATGAAGATTTATTAGAATTTTTTAAAGGTCTAAGTTCGAGCGCTAAAAGAGATTATCAAGTTGACTTAGCATCATTTGTTACAAAACATATTTTAATAGAACAAGTTATTGATGCTTTCACAAGAGCGATATATTTTGTTAAAGGTGAAATTTATAATGTTAAAAGTAAGGACGAAAACAAAGACATTGAACTTGTTCCATATTTAGAAAAAATAAGCCCAGAAATTGACGAAAAGTTCAATAAATCACTTGTTCTAGCAAAAGCTGTAAATTTTGCTAGAAACTTGCAAATTATGCCACCAAATATTTGTAATTCAGAATATTTAGCTGATGCTGTTGCAAAAGAACTAGATCAATATAAAAATCTTAAAGTTACTGTTTTAAATAAAAAACAAATCGAAGAAAACAAAATGGGACTATTACTTTCAGTTAATAGAGGAAGTGTTTATGAACCGAGAGTTGTTGTTATTGAATATAATGGCAACCCATTATCAAAAGATAAAACTGTAATGATCGGTAAAGGAATTACGTTTGATTCAGGTGGTTATTCGCTTAAACCATCAAGAAGTATGATTACAATGAAATTCGATATGTCAGGTTCTGTAATAGTAGCTTCTACAATGAAAGCATTAGCTCAATTAAAACCTAAGAAAAATGTTGCAGCAATTATGTGTATCACAGATAACAGAATTAATGGCGATGCTTCATTACCTGATTCAGTTTGAACAGCAATGAACGGTAAAACAGTTGAAGTTAATAACACTGATGCTGAAGGTAGATTAGTAATGGCTGACGGACTTGTATATGGAGCTAGAAAGTTAGGCGCTACAAGATTAGTTGATGTTGCTACTTTAACAGGTGCAATTGTTATTGCTTTGGGTCAAACCTATACAGGTGCTTGAACAACAACTGATAAAGCATGAAAAGAATTGTCATCAGCTTCTGAAAAAGCTCATGAATTGATTTGAAGAATGCCATTTGATAAGGCTTTTGGCAAAAATATTAAATCATCTAAAGTTGCAGATCTTAAAAACACAGACTTCTCAGGCAACGCTGGTTCATGTTCAGCTGCAATGTTTTTAAAAGAATTTACAGACGATATTGAATATATTCATTTAGACGTAGCTGGAACAGCCGAAATTAGTGAAGATCCACAAGGTGTTATGATTAGAACACTAACTGAACTTAATTTAATATAGTTTCATTCACAAAATAATTTGAGAATCTTATACACACAGTTGTAGATTCTCTTTTTATTTCAAAAAATAAATAAAGGAGCAAAAATGTATTTAAAAAGTGGCTCTGGCCAACTTGAAGTTATAACTGGTCCGATGTTTTCAGGCAAAACTGAAGAATTATTAAAAAGAATTAATATTTTAAAAATCGCAGATATTAAAGCGTTAGTTTTTAAACCGCAATTTGATAATAGATTTTCAAATGACAAAATTGTAAGTAGAACTGGTGCTGAACATGAAGCAATCAATATAGAAAAATCCAAAGATATTTTAAAATACTGAAAACCTGAATTCAAAGCAGTTGCTATTGATGAAATTAATTTTGTTGACGAAGGAATTTTGGAAGTAATTGATGAACTCATTTTAAATGGAGTTAGAGTTATATGTTCTGGTCTTGATATGGACTTTAAAAGGAGACCATTTGATGTTACTGCTAAAATATTAGCCGTAGCTGATGATATATTAAAGCTTAAAGCAGTTTGTGTAAATTGTAAATCTGATGCTGGTTTTTCATTTAGAAAAATTAAAAATGATGAACTTAATGTTTTAGGTGATTCTGAATATGAAGCAAGATGTAGAGTATGCCATATAAAAGGCGAGAAATTAAAGAATAAGTAATAATTTATTAAAATTATTTAGGATAGTAAATTAATCATATTAAAAAACGAATATACCTTTTTTATAGGCTTATT
>NZ_JNJV01000018.1 GCF_000702785.1 Mycoplasmopsis primatum ATCC 25948
TTTTCCTATATTTTGCTGAATTAGCTGCTTTATAAAAAAATAACATATTGGTTATATGTTATTTTTAATAATTATTTTAAGGTTGTGACTTTTTGACCTAAATTTATCGTTTTTAAAAGTTTTGCAACATTTTTAAGAATTTCGTCATTTTGATTACCATTAATTTCATCATAATTTGTGATATTTTGAGCATTAGTTAAATCAGCTGGAATAGATTCATAATAGTTTTTATCATATTGATTCAGCGAGGTAATAGAAACTTTTTCGTCTGTTTTATCTAAATTAAGAAGGCTTAAAATATCATATATTTTATAACTTGATGCTTTGTTAGGTTCATTTTGATTTTCTAATACTTCAATAAAATATTTTAATGTATATTTATTACTTCCATCTGTTGCTTTTACTAATCTAGCAGATAAATAAGTTGGTTTTTTTCAACCATTTAAGAATAAGACGTCATTAATCAATTTTACTATTTGGACGCTTGTAGTACCATAGTTTTTCATAGAATCATCATAGCGTTTAAATATTGTCTTATCAGACTTCACAATAAACTCTTTATTGTTTTGTCATTCATTGAACAAATTTTCATTATTTTGCCTAAAAACAGGAGCATTAGATAAAAACTCATTTCATTTATCGCTGTTAGGTTTAATAGGAGTTTTTATGTATGTAACAGGATTTTCAATTAAATTATATGAATTATTATAATTCATTATTAAATTGATTGGTGGAAATGCAAATTGATATCCTTTTTCTTTATTTATTGAGTTGACTCTAATTTTGCTATCTTTATAAAATTGCAGTATTTTTTGTAATTTTGATTCAAATTCTTTATATGAATCTTCCCCTTTAAAGCTAGGAACAGAATCGAGGAAATAGTTAGGAATAGAATTGTAATTACGAACATATGAATTAACAGTTGAACCATATAATTTAGCGCTTGAATTGGACGCAATTAGTGAATCTTGAACTAGCAAAAATGATGATAAATAAGGAGTACCACTTAAATAACCACGAATAATGTGTTTTAAATCATCAACTTGAACATTTTTGCTAACAACTGAGTTTAAGTTTTGAAATGTAAATGATAAACTAGATAAATGTTTTGTATATGATAAATACTTAGTAATAATTAATTCATTGTGCAATTGATTAGCTACTTCTGATAGATTGGTTGCTCTTTGTTTGAGTATGTTTTTCTGAGTTTTATCAGTTTCTGATTCAGCGCTTTTATTAAGTCAAGCAATTCTGTCACTAATAACATTTTTATTAGTTTCCTTAGTTATAGGATTGGACTCAATAAAGTTATTAGCTCTATAAATAGATGGGTCTAATTTATGAATGCAACTAGCTGAAATAATAGGAGTAATAGCAGCAAGGCTTGAAGCAAATAGCATTAGTTTTATTTTTTTGTTATTTTTCATAATACTCCTATAAAATAGCCTTATAGTTTCAGCTTTTAATACCAGCATATGTAATATATGAACCGATGCCGATTAAAACAATTGATATAGCGATGCCAGCAATAGCATAAGACATTTGATATCTTGCTTCTTGAAGTAAAGACGTATCGATTTCTACATATTTGTTAACATGAAGAATAAATTTAGCATTGTTGATAATTATCGAGCAATATATTAAACACGCTAGTGCGGCAATAGCAAGAAAACCTCATATGATGGTCTTAGAGTGAATATTAACTTTTTTCATATAACAGCCTCCTAACCTTTAATAGCACTACCTTGTCTTGAAATAGCATTCATAATTCTCTTTCTAAATGCAAAGTAGAATATGAACATAGGTAATACAACAAGCACAGCACCAGCCATTTTAACATTTTGATGAATTCTCGTAACATTATCGATTTCTTCACGCCCAACGTCAAATAATCAAACTGACATAATTTGGTAATCTTTACCAGTGTATAGAAGTGAAGGTCACAAGTATGAGTTTCATGAAGCGAGTGTTGTTAAGATAATAATTGTTAAAGTAGTAGGTTGTACCATTGGAACAGCAACTTTAAATAAATATTTTGCTCCAACAGCACCGTCCACCATAGCAACTTCTTTTATTCTGCCTGGAATAGCTTCAAAAGCATTTCTAAACATTAAGGCATTAAATATAGAAGCCACAAAAGGTAGTGCTATCATTGCTACAGCTCCAGCAAAGCTTTTTAATATATCAGTTACATTATTTATTTGAATAACAACTTTATATTGACCAAATAATAAAGCAACTTCAGGCAATACAAGCAATGACATAAATATGCCTCAAGTTAATTCTTTACCTCTTCATTTTCTAAGCGAAAATGCATAACCACATAATAATGTTACAAAGATTTTAACTATTACTGAAAATATAACATTAACGAAGGTTAAAGCAAAAGAAAATCAATATCCTTTGCCGCCGACACTAGAATTGTTAGCAGCTTCTTGATAATTGCTTCATGATCACTCTTTTGGCCAAAAACTAAAATTACTTTGTAATTGTTCTGCTTGATATTTTGGCATCAAGGAAATAGTAAGCATGTAAAAGAATGGGAAGAGGATGATAGCTGAGAAAAATACAAGAGTAGCTATTTTTAAAAATGTCCACGAAACAAGCGAAAGAGCAGAAGTATCACGAACTTGGTTAGCAGTTACATCTCTATTTTTTCTGAGCTTGATATTCGATCATCACCGGCGAAGTTTTAATTTTCTTTCAAACATTTGACTCTCCTAAGTTAATTGATGCCACAATTATGGCATTAAATCCTCTTCTGATAATTAATGAGTAAGTAAATCCTATTACAAACAACATAATAGCTGATGCTGATGCAAGAGCATCTTTACCCGATCTGGTCATATGGTATACATATAACATAAGTGATGAAGCACCACGAGTGATTGCATCTGTAGAGTTATTATTAAATAAAGCAAGTGGGAATACTTTAATACCATTAATAATACCCATTGTAATTAAAAATGTTGTTGTTGATTTAATAGATGGCAATGTAATTGTGAAAAATTGTTTAACACCACCAATTCCATCTATTGATGCAGATCTATAAAGGTTTTTATCCACTGACAACATAGCTGTTGTAAAAATTAATATATTGAATGCTAGTCCAGATCATACACCATTAACTAATAATGGCAGCAATGGTTCAAAAGCAAAAATATCGCCTTTTTCCAATCATGGAACTTTAATATTTAATATTGAGTTAAGCATACCATTTGGTGCAAAGAATTGTATAAATGATAGCGAAACAGCAACAGCATTAGTAATATAAGGCAAGAAGAATATGGTTTGTCATATTGATCTTGCTCATTTGCGATATACACTAGCTATTAATGATGAAATTAATAGCGAGATACTCATAACAAACGGTAAAACGATCAAACCATACATTAGTGCATTTCTTACACCGACGGCATATTTTTCATCTTTAATTAATTCTGAAAAATATTCTAATGTAAATACTCTATTGCCATTTTCAGTTGGTTTTAAAAAAGCGTGTTCTATATTTATAAAGAAAGGAATAATTGTAAAAGTAAGTAGAATAATGATTGTAGGTAAAAGCATCGAAAACGGTTTTCATGCAGGCGTGCGCTTATCTACAATAGATTCAGAAAGTGACTGCGTCTTATTATTAGCTTGCTTATTTATAGCCAATTTACTTAAAACAGGCACTTTATGAGACAATTTAGTTCAAAAACTATTTTTTAATTTCATAATGTATTCTCTCGTCATTTAATTGGTCAAAAATATGTAAGCGCTCAACAGGAATATCAAAGTTAATTTGATCATTTACTTCATAGCGATATTTATTATCTAGTAGGAAGTTAATGTCTCCTGCTTCTTGTACATTGACAATTAATTTACTTTCTTTACCAAAGTTTTCAACTGCCTTGACCACACCTGTAAATTGACTTTTTTCTTTATCACTTTTAATAATAAAGTCTTCAGCTCTTATCCCTACACTACAGTCTAATTGGTCAATTTCTTTAAATGTAACACCTTGAATTTTTTGACCTAAAATTGATAAAAAGCCATTTTCATATCTACCAGGGAATAGACCCATTTCAGGCATTCCGAGGAAACGAGCAACAAATTTATTTTTAGGTTGGTTATATAACTCAAGAGGTGAACCCATTTGTTGAACTTTTGCCATTGACATACATACAACAATGTCGCTAATTGACATAGCTTCTTCTTGATCGTGTGTAACAAAAACTGTGGTAATTCCAAGACTTCTTTGAATTTGACGAATTCATTGTCTAGTTGAGATCCGTAATTTCGCATCAAGGTTAGATAATGGTTCATCCATTAAAAGAATGTCAGGTTTCTTAACAATAGCACGAGCAATAGCAACACGTTGTTGTTGTCCACCAGATAATCTGGTTGGTTTCTTTTGCAAAATAGGTAAGATTTCAACTTTTTTAGCCATTTCCATTACATCGTTAAATATAGCTTTTTTAATTGAAATAATATCTTTTGAAATTTCTACAATTTCTTCTCTTTGAGCATCATTTAATTTAGCACTTCTATTTTTAGCATCATCTTTAAGAACTTCTTTTAGATTGTATTTTTCATAAATGCTATTAGCATAATTATTAAAGATTTTGTAGGCTATAAAACGCATAGTTTTATAGTTTCTCTTTAATCTTTGAAGCGCATCTTGGTTTTTTATTTGTACTTCTCTATTTGCTTCTTTGCTCTTTTGCAAATTAGTTTTAGCATTAGAGATAATATCATTATGCTTATTAGCAGCTTTTGATGTATTTATAAAATATTTGTAGTAGAGACTAACTTTGATTAACTGAGTTTCTGCTTTTAGCAATTTTAATTGATCAGCACATGAATATTTTTTTCAGTCAAGTTCACTTAAATCAAGTACAACTTTTTGAGTTTTATCAAACATTGCTTGTGCTTCTGCTTGGTCAGCAACTTTTTTGTATTTTAGCAGGCTTTTATCAAGTTTGATCAGAAAATCACATTGTGGGTATTTCTCATCAGGTTTGAACTCATTGCTTCTTTTAAGCAATTTGAAATATTCTTTAATTTTACGTTTTTTAGCCTTAGCTGATTTCTTCAAACTGGCAAAGGCTTTTAAAATTGTTTTTGAAATTGATGATAATTCACCTTCATAGTGAATTTTAGACAACTTATAATCAGTTTGTGCTTTTTCAATTTCCTTATTATTTTTAACAGTAAAGTTGGCTAATTCACGGTCAGTTTCTTTTTCGATATTTAAATAGATATTTCAAAGTTTATTGATTTTAGATATTTCTTCGTCAGAAGCACCTAGTGTCTTTAAATAAATGTTTTTAATTTGAACATAAGCTGAATTCTTTTTATCAAGCACTTTGTTTTGTCATTTAATATCATTTTTAAGTGGAAAGGCAATGTTATCAAAAACACTCATATGAGGATATAAAGCATAGTTTTGAAAAACAAAGCCTAATTTTCTTTTTTGTGGCGGCAAAGCCGTAACATCTTTACCATTAAAGAAAACATTACCACTAGTAATTGTTAATAAGCCACTAATAGCATTTAATGTGGTCGTTTTACCACTACCAGAAGGACCAAGTAGTGTAACTAACTTTCCATTTGGTATTTTAAAACTAACATCATCCACAGCTAATGTTTCACCAAAGTCAATCATGACATTTTTAAGCTCAATAGCCGGAACTTTTTCTTCATTAGTGATTGTATCTTCTATTTTTTTTGTTAATCTATCATATTCAGTCTTATCATTTTCATTAATATTGGTTAATGATAGCTTAATCTTATCTATAAATTTTCTAAGTCAAATCATATAATTCCTTAATTCTTATTTTTGTATGAATCATTAACTAAATCTAAACCAGTCGCATTAAAGAAATTCTTTCTTGAACGTTTTCAAAAATCTGTTCATGATGTATTAGGTTTTTGTCTATAAATACATTTGCTAGCTCATTCAGGCAGAGCAAATGTTTTAAAAAAGCCTCTTCGATTTTTAATAGCATCATTAAAAGCTAAAGCCATTTGGTGTATAGAATAGTGTTCTAAATAAATTGGGTTCTTAATTTTGTTTATTACATTATTTAATTTAGCATATGGCAATGTTAGGCCTGCTCTAACGATTTCTAATGTATATAAATATTGATATTTGTCGCCAAAGAAAGCATCGCCAACTATGCGACCGAAACTATCTTTGGTATCGCCAATTACTCTAACTTTAGAGCCAACTGGTATGGTGTCAATAGCAAATCTAGAACTTAGTTTAGCATAACCCATTTCGAAATCTTGTGAAACCTTACCATTAACAGCTTTTTCAGGAGTGTCAATACCATCAATTCTAACTTTAATTTCTTCACCTATTTCAACCATATTATTAGCATTATCTTTACCAATCACAGTTGCTTTAAAAGTATCTCCATCACTTCAGTCTGTAATTTCTGCGTCAAAATATTTATTTTTTAAAATATCTCAATTTATGTTTTTATATTCAAATGCTTTTTGAGCGTCAAATTTATTATAAATAGAATTCAAACTGTGCAAGGTGAAATTTTGGAAGTTAATATTTACTACTTTCTCTGAATTAGCAACTAATTGGTGCTCATTTTCACCTGAATGGTCTTTTTTAATAATTCAATATTGAATTTCAATACTTATAGGGTATATTGTATCTTTTTCAGAGTCAACTTTTGTTGTGGCTTCAATATTTGGGGTACTTATAACATAGGCTTTTAAAAAATAATCCTTTTCATTATCATCTATTTTAAAAGTGGTTGAATGTAAAAATTCATTGCCATTTAATTTTAAATTGTTGACTTTGGACTTCAATTCAGCAAGTTTATTATCTTCAATTTTAACTATTTGAAAATTTTTAGGTAAAAACAATTCCTCAACGTCATCATGGTTGCAACTAGCAGCAACTAATGGTGAAAAGCATATTGGTGTTAAAATTGGAAGCATCAATTTAATATTTTTTTTCATCTTATCTTTCTTTTTTATTTTATTAAGGGCATAAATAAACCAGTTAAACTGGTTTATCTAGTTAGGATATTCTATTATAATTACTTAATAAAATCATTACATAAGGTTTCAATTTGTTTAATAATTTGAGCATTAAAGTCTCCAACTATCTGACTATTTTTGATGCTTATATATGTATTTTTGAATGATTTTCCAAGAGCATTTCTAAATTCGGACGCGTTGAATGAACCAGGTTCTTCATAAGCCACATGAGTATCTGGTGATTCAGCGATTTTTTTAAGTTGAGCATATGTTTGAACAATATATTTGTTTGTTAATCCTTTTGTGTCAGTTTTTTCGAAACCTTTTGATGGAAAAATGTATGAAGCAACCTTACTTATGTATTCTGATACAGTGTAATTTTTATGTTCTTCATCAATATCATATTTACCAGGCGAAGTTAAGAATTTAACAAATTTTCTTGCTGCATTATCTTGTTCTTCATTCACTGAAATTCCTATTAAAGAAGGGCCTTGAAGATATGTAACAAATTTAGATTTAGCGTCATTATTTCATTTTGAAATGGTTTCCAATGACAAGAATTCTTTTTCTTGTAATGTAGTTTCGCCTGATGATTTTGTTTCATTAATTAATGACTTATCATTAATATGGAAAAGAATATGAGTAGTTTTGCCTTTCTTAAATTCACCAATTTCTGTTATTTTATTATTGTTTAATTCTTTAATTTGTTTAATTATATTAGCATGTGATTCTTTATCTAAGGTAACAATTAATGAATCTAAACTTTTTTTATCACCTGCCTTAGCTAATACATCAGCAATTTTTTTGTCACTTTCTTTATTTAAAGATTGGTAGTCATAACCACTTGCTTCACCATCACTTTTTACTATTTTGTTATCATGTTTTCCATCATTAAACATTAATGAGCCATTTTTAGAAAAAGCATAATAAATTGACTTACCGATTTCATTTTCAAAGTCAGTATTTCTAATACTGTAAAATGTTGTGCTTTTTTTATCACTTAAAAAGTTGTGATTATAACCTGCTGATGAACCAATCGCAAATGCGTATTCATGACGTACTTGATATGTTGAAGTATATTCACCATCGCCAAGTATTGCTAATGATTGGCTTTGGAATGAAGTTTTGAATCTATCAAATACCTTATTTAAGGCTTTATAACCTTCATTATTAGTATCTTTAATTTGATTGTAATCTACAAAAGATTTTCCATTTTTTGATGTTAGTCTAATGAAAAAATCATTATTATCAAATGTTCCACCTATCATAGAATATGGAATATATTGGGTCAAACTTGAAGGGTCATCGACACCAAGAACATGAACATTTGAATTTGGCTTACTTGAATTTTCAAAGCCTTTTTGTGCTAAATCAGCGAATTCAAGGAATTTTTCAAAATATGTAAAGGTATCATTATTGATTGTTAATGAACTAAAATCAGCGTCAGTTTTAACAGCGCCCCATTTCTTAGCAACAGCTGCTTCGTCAGATTTTCCATTTTCTTGAACATCTTTGTAAAATTGAGTTTTCTTGAATTCATCATCAATTTTAGCTGGTTTAGATACAGAAGACATTTTATCTAATAAATATTTAATAACTGGTGCATTTGCACCTGTTGCAACAATTGATTTAGAAACAGGAATGATAAATGTACCTTTTACTGGAAGATTTTCAGTTGTTCTATTTTGATTAGTAAAAGCTTCGTCAAAGTTATTTAAATTAACACTTATATCAGGATTCTTTGTATCTTCAAAATTTAAAATCTTTGTTTTTCCACTATATTTTGTTGAAACCTCTGATGATGCAATACTTGAAGCAACAGGAGCATAATTTAGAGTTAAATTTGGTGTATTTTTATTCTTGCTGTTTAAGTCTGAAAGAATTTTTTGAGCTCCAGCATCATATCCACTGCCAATATTCTCAATTTCTACGGGAATAAAGTGTTTTTGGCCCACAAATTTACTGTTGTAATAATTAACTAAATTTTGAAAAGCATTTCATTGAGGTTTTCCTTTTGTAAATGTAACACCTAATGTAATTTTTTTATTTCCAGAATTTTCATTTCCAGAATTACCATTTCCAGAATTACCATTTCCAGAATTTTCATTTTTAGAGCCACAACTTGCTGCCATCAATGTTGTTGGTAAAACAGCAGCAGCTGCCCCCATTAAAAATATTTTTTTCTTATTCATTAAAATAACCATCCTTATTAAATTAGTCATATTATTAATATAAATAACAAAGTGTTAAACTTTATTATCCATTTTTAAGTTTATAGATTTTTTGATACTTATTAATTAAGTCAAAAAATGAAGTAATTTTTATGTTATTTTTACTAAAAAAGTGAGTTATTTTTTCATATTTAGTTTTAATATAAAAAAATTAAATATAATATATAGTTATTTAAATTTAATGACTATGAAATTAAGAAAAAAAATTATATATTTTGGCTCCATGAGCGTTTTAATTACTGTATGCACATCTATTTTTATGACTAGCTGTTATATGCAAGATGATGAATATAAAAAGTATCTAATAAATTATGAAAAAGCTAAGAAATTCAGAGAAACACGTCCTTTAAATTTTGGTTCAAAATGGGATGAATTTAATAAAAGTTTCGCTGCCTATGAAAAATTTTTGGTTTCTAAGAAAAAAACTGAGCCTGAAAATCATAATGCCCAAAATACATTTAAAACAATGAATTTTTTGCTATCCAGTGCCAATAAATCATATTCAGTATGATATGATCTAATTCTTCAAGATAAAAAAGTGCCAGAGGAGAAAAAAATAAATCCTGAGTTTTGAACCCAAAACTTTGGTTTATAAAATTAGATTTTAATATTCTTTTTTATTAATTTTTGTTGCTATATTAATGGGAACGATTTTTTGTAACTCTTCAATAGAAGCATCATAAATATTAGCATAGTTTTTAAAGTAAGCAAGTAGTTTTTGCTCCATTTTTGGCCCCAAACCTTTTATGTTTCTAAGTTTTCCTTCAAGCGAAGAAATTTTTTGTCTGTTTGTATGATGCTTCTTAGCAAAACGATCAACTTCAATTTGCATTTCAGATAAAAAGTTATATAGATCTAAATTATTAATTTGAATCTCATTTAAATTTAAATCAATTAGTGATTTAGTTCTGTGATTTTCATCTTTTACTAATCCTATTACAGGAATTTTTATTCCTAAAATTAATAAGGCTTTTTTAGCTTCATTTATTTGAGCTAAGCCACCGTCAACAATTATTAAATCTATATTTTTATTATTTCTTTCGCTATTAAAAAATTTATTAATAGATTGTTTCATATATTCAACATCAGAATGTCTGTCTATATCTAAACTATGATTAAATTTACGATATAAACTTTTATTCTTTATTCCATTTGTATAAACAACAGCGACACCAACAGGATTAGTATTGTTTAAATTAGAATTATCAAACAAAACAATGTTTTTTAATGATTGAAGATTTAAATGATGATTTAATTCATCTAACATTTTCTGTGCCTTTTCAAGTCTATCAGAATAATTGATATGCTCCTTGTTATAAAAGTCATTTAAATTTAAAAGAGCTAAGTCAAGAATTTTTTTATTGGTACCTTTTTTAGGCTCAACAAATATATAAGAATCGGGCAAATCTAAACTACGAAACAACGTTTCGTTTTCAATTAAGAAAAAGTTTGGGACAATATTATCCTTATAAAATTCTTCAAAGAAAAAAGCAAGACTATCATTAATACTAACACTAATAGGAATAGTTAAATTAATTTTATTTATTAAAGCACCGTATCTGTAAAACAAAATAGTGCTAAATATAGTGTTTTTTTCTGTTTTAAAGACAAAAACATCAATATTTTTATATTGATTTAATTCAACGATCTGTGTTTCTCTCAATTTTTTTAGATACATTAAGCCATCGCGTAAAAACATAGCAAGTTCAAATTGCTCATTATTTGCTGCTTTAATCATTCTATTTTCTAATTCACTTAAATAGTTATTGTTTTTGAAGCTTAGAATATTTTTAATATTATTAAATTGTTTTTTTCAAAATAAAGGGTCATTATTTTTTATTTTTAGTCCGTTTTCAAATAATGCTTCATGTTGTAATAATTTAAGAATAGGCACAGAACCATAACCAATAGGGAAAGGGCCATAAAAAAATATATTTTCTGATTCGTCCTTTAATACTTTTCTTGACAAAGAAATATTGATACCGTCTTTTAATAATTGTACTTTTAAATATGGATATTTCCTATCATCAAGCAATAAAATATTAAATTCTGGATTATATTTATCAATTAAGCTTTTTTCAAGCAATAAGGCTTCTTTATTTGATTTGCAAATAATGGTTTCAAAATCTGCTATTAGTGAAACTAATTTACTAGTTTTATATGAATTGATAGCACCGTCAAAATATTGATTCATTCTTTTTCTTAAATTTTTAGCTTTGCCCACATAAAGAATATTTTGCTGTTCATCTTTTCATAAATAAATACCAGCTAGTGTACTTACCGTTTTAAGCTTTTCTATAATTTCATTTCTATTCATTTTAATTAATTATGTCATCCAATCAATCAATAATAATTTCTTTTGGATAAAAATTGTGTCCAATGTTATAAATATTGTTATTCTTTATAATAGCAAAGGTAGGCACTTCCAAAACTTGAAATTTGGTATTAGGCTCTCTATATAGCTCAGCTTCAATAGCATCAATTTCTAAAAACAGAACATTTGAATTATGTATAAAATGATGTTCAACCTCTTTAATAACCGACTTCATTAATAAACTGTTCAAGTCATTTTCAAGTGTAAAAAATATAAAAAAGACATCATTATTAGCATCTGGGTTTTTATATATGTTTTGAGCAGTTTCTCACTTTACTTTTTTCATAATTAATCCTTATTTTTATCGCTTAAAATTGGAGATTCTCATAGGTCATCGTCAAAAGAATCATTATTAATATTTTCTTTTTGTCTATTTTCGCTTAATGAAATTGTTGCTGAATCAAAAGAAAAATTATTATTTTTTATCTTTATGGAACTATGTGAATCGTCATTTGTATTCTTATTAGGTTTGATATCAGTTGTTGAATTTTCTTGAATTTTGTTTTCATTGTTTTTATCAAGATATTGCGAGTTGTTTGACTCTTTCATAATAGAAGTTTCTACTGTATCTATTATAAAATTAGTGTGGTTATCTGTTAAGTTGTTTTTTTCATTTTGGCCTGTTTTAAGGTCGTGTTGGTATTGATCAATAAAACTTTCACCAGTATCAATAGAGAAATTTACATTGTCATTTGTTTGAATATTTTTAGTACTATTTGAATTATTACTTAACTCTTCTGGCTCTACTGTTATTTCAGTCTCAATGGTATCTAAATTAAAATTAATTAAATCCTCGATAGCAGTTAATGGAGCTGTATTGATACCAATTGTATCAGTATGATGTTCATTTTTGATTTCGGCATTTTTTTCAAGCTGATTATTTATATCATTGTCTAAATTTTGGGCTGAATTAATATTAGTTTCATTAACAATGGTGTCGCTTTGAGCTGGCGATAAATCATCTAATATCATATCATGGACTTCAGCAGTTAATGGGGCATCTTCTAAATATGAAGAGTTGGTTAATTGCTGAATATCTTTTATTTTGTTATTAAAATCGTTTTGTAAATGTAGTTCAAATGTGCTTATTTCATCTTCGTTTGCAACTTTTGTTAACTTCGTTTCAAAATCTTTTGTATCATAAAAACTTGTTTTTTCATCGCTTTCATAAATTTTAATATTTTGCTTAGTATTTTTTAATAAACTATCAGGGTTAGTTGATGCAATGATTAAGTCAGGACTGGAATTATATTTTGATTGATTTTGCTCTAAAATTTTAATAAAAGCAGATTCGGATTCATTATATGATTTATTTTTCTTATTCACAATCACAAAGAAATGAGACAAAGTAGAATTATTTGATAGTTTATCAATGTTCTGCATTATTTGGCTCATAACATATGAAAATTTAACTTTATAAACATCAATTTGCAAAACGTTTGCAGCTTTGCGATAAAAGTCAAATAAGATTTTAACTTGTGAAGTGTAATAAAAAGGTGAAGTATTATTTTTTATAGTTTTTTCTAATATTGGCAAAGTTGTTCTGTTTTTAATCATGTTTTTTATGTATATTTTCATGTTAATCATAATTAATTTAGCTCATGAAAAAGCCAAAATGGCTAAGGCAATTAGTCATGACAAATAAGGTGAAAATGTTAATAAGTATGGCAAATTAAAAATTGCATCAGCATAAAAACCTACATTTAAATGCGCATTAGGTAGCAGTGAAGAAAACTTGTCTTTTGTTATGGATCATTGATTTGTAAATGAATAAAACCAGCCTTTATTATAAATGTTTGCTATATCATTTTTATTAATAATAGTGCTTGACATATCAACTCTATAAAATACTAAAACTGAGTGATAAATAATGGCTATAGCTAATAAATTAAGTCAAATAAAACTGATTAATGAATTTCTAACGGTTCAATAATCAACTTTTTGATAGGCAAAAAATCATTTAAAATAGTGCTTTTTAAATCAAGGGCTTAGCCACCTAATAATTAAGGTTAGATGTGAACCAATCAAAAGCAAAATCATTAAATCACCAAAAGCCAAACCAAATGAATATAAATAAATTATTCTAATGAAACCGCCTTTGCTAAGACTACTAACAATTGGATTATTGTATTGAAGCATAACAAAAAATACAGTTGTGAATCATAAAAGAATAAATTTTATTATTTCAGCAGGCAAAAATAGTTTCACATCCGAAACTATATCATTAGGCTTTTTAATTTCAATATTAGAAATGTTTAGTTTTTTATTAATTTGGCCAGGCTTGAATTTCATACATTAAAATTATAATAATATTTTAAATTTAATTTATATATTAGAAAAATTACTTTTGGTAATTTAAAAGCATTTTAATTTCTTTATCATAAATCGGGGAATCATCTACCCATGGTGTTTCTAAAATAATTGGAATATTATCAAAGTCCTTATCAAAAACAAATTTAGAAAGTGTATCAATTCCAATATACCCTTGATTGATATTAGCGTGGCGGTCTTTATGATTCCCAAGAGGGTTTTTAGAATCATTAAGATGAATAACTTTTATATGGTTAAGTAAATTATGTTTATTCAGTTCATTTTTAAATGCTTCATATTTTGTTATATCATAACCGGCGTCAAAAACATGGCATGTGTCCAAGCAAACTGCGAACCTTTCATTGTTGATTTTATCTATAAAATAACTTATTTGGTCAAAATTAATCCCAATTTCAGTTCCTTTGCCAGCCATTGTTTCTACACAGATAGTTACATTTTGTGTTCGCGATAAAATTTCTTTGATTGAATAAATAAAAGTGTCCAATGATTCTTGAATTGTAAAAGAAGTAAATGAACCAGGATGTAAAACTAAATATTTTGCGCCAATATAATTCATTCTTTCAATTTCCTCGATTAAAAATTGAATTGCAAATTGATGCTTAGTGACACTTGCTGGATTAACAATATACGGAGCATGAATTATGATATCTTCTGGTTTAATTAAATTAGAATATTTTTCTAAATATTCATTGAGATGATATTTGTTTATATCAACTCTTTTGGCATTTTGTGGTGCGCCCAGATAAATCATCATGCAATTTGCACCATTAGCAATCGATTCTTTTGCTGCCTCTTCAAGATAATCTGGTGATACAAATGAAATATGGCTACCTAATTTAATCATCATTGTCCTTTCTAGTGAAACTTTTTTGAATGAAATATTTATATAAACCACCATTTTTATAATTTGTGGCTATTTCATCAGCAACTGTTTTTAATTTAGTTGATGAATTTTTCATTGCTACTAGTTTTCCAACATAACCTTTTGCTGTAATATCAGAATCCGAGTCTCCAATATGGACTGTATTTTTAACATCTATATTTTTGTCTTGAATATAAATAGATTCAGCTAAACCTTTGTTTATTTTAACACTTGTTATTTCAATAACAAAATTTGAACTAGCAAGGGTTGCATTACATCATTTACTAAATTTCTCATTAAAATTGTCAAGCATTTTTTGAGCCTTAAATTTATTTTTTATAACAAAAGCAATTTTAACAACATTGTTGTGATTCATTGAATTTGCTTTTTTAAGGTTATCAATCAAATAAAATTTGCGTGGTAAAAATAATTTGCTTATAGATTTTATGAATCAATTATTTGTATAAAATGATTCACCATTTTCATCGAATATAACAAGAATTAGATTATTCAATTTTGCAAAATCAATTACTTCTTGTACTATTTGGTTAGATATAAAAAATGAATATTTTCTAATATTATCAATGTAAATTTCTGCCCCAGATGAACATATTATATCAGTAGTTCCTAATTGCATTAATGTTTGTTTAACTCTTTGGTCATGAAAACTCCTACCTGTGCTAATTACTATATTTGCAAAATTTTTAATTAATAGCATAGCCGATAAGTTTTTTTTACTAACTCTTGATTTATATTTTTTATCAAACAGAGTTCCGTCTAAATCTATAAAGTAAGTCATTTTATTGTTATTTGATTCCATAGAAAATATATTTTAATAAATTTATATATAAATAGTCCAACTTTTTTATTTAACGTTTTTAATTTACATTAGTGCTGCATTTTGGCACTATACTTTTTTCTTTATTTATCTATAAAACAACGGAATATCAAAAAGCTGTTTTATATTTATATTTATTTCTTTTCTTTATTTTTTATTTTGGTTTTACTAAAAAACTTTTTATGTAAAGCGACATCAATTTTAATAATAATTTAATATCAAAATAATAATATAATTAGAACGTAAAACACAAAAAAGGAGTTTATATAATGAAAAAGAATAAATTATTGCTAATAGGTAGCCTATTTTCAATAACATCATTACCTGTAATGGCTGCTAGTTGTAAGAAAGAAGACGAAAAAATTACTGAAATAGCAAAAAAAATAAGTACTGCTGAATTCATTAAAAAAGACGCGCAAAAAGAAGAAACTCTTGCATCTAGTGTAACAAAAGATGATATTAAAATTGATCTACCAAGTAATGTTGAAATAAATGGTGAATTAACCTTAAAAGCTTTTGATACAGAAGGCAAATTGCAAATTTCTGGTGAAATTAAATATAAAAACAGTGAAGAAACAGCTAAATTTAGTGTTGAAATGACCGGCTTTAAAACAAGAGAATTCACTATCGATGAATTAATTGCACAAATTAAAGCTGACTATAAGCATAAAGTTCTTGATAAATCATACATTCCACCAACAGACACTGAAAAAGAATATGTTAAGATAACATATCCAAAAGGTTTAGTGCAAGAAGGTAATATAGAGATCACAAGTAAAGAAGATACCAAAGGCACTATTACTGTAAGCGGAAAAGTAAAAAAAGGTGAAGAAACAAAAGAATTTTCGGTAGAAATTAAAGGATTCAAAGTAATAGCTGATCCACATGAAGCACTGATTAAAAAAATTAAATATGAATATAAAAATGCAGTTAAACCTGATAAGAAAAAAGAAGAAGTTATACCATCACTTGTTAATGAATCAGATATTTCATTTACTCTTCCTGCTGGAATTGAAAGTGTTAAAGTTATAGATAATTCACTAGTTGATGATGATGCTAATGGAATTCTAACTTTTAAAGTTGAAGTTACTATTAAAGATGTTGCTGACAAAAAACAATATGAATTTAAAATTTATGGCTTTAAGAAAGATCCATCATTAGTAGTTGAACCATTAGATGAACTATTGAAGCATGTAACTGCTAGTCTAGTGATAATTCCAGGAAACACAAAACCATCTCAAATCAAAAAAGAAGAAATTACAGACGATTCTAAAACATCAAAAGATGCAAAAATTCTTTTATCATTCAAAGGCATTAATGTTAAACTTAAAAGCATAACAAAACTCGAACCAAAGGATGCTGAAAAGAAACTTATTATAACTGGTGAGGCGCAAAGAGATTTAAATGGTAAACATGATGTGGGCACTTTTACAGTGACAGTTGACTTTGCATATCCGCCATTAAAAAAATTACTTAAGGAAACTGGAATTGAATTTGTTGTTGATAAAACAACTATTGATCCCAAAACTATAAGAAATAATGAAATTTCGGATAAAAAAATAGCTGATGTTAAAATTTTAATCAAGTTTGTATTAGACTCTATTACTTTAAAAGAAATTACTTCAACAAGTTATGATGAAACAGAAAAAATTCTTACTGTGAATGGTAAAGCACAAAGTGATCATGACGGCAAACACGAAGAAGAAGACTTTACAATAAAAATTGATTTTAAATAAATATATTTAACATAAAATAATTCGCATGATTTGCGAATTATTTTATTATGATTAATAAAAATATATAAAGGAGATAAATATGCAAGAATCAAAGAAAATATTATCAATTATAGCTTCGCCAAATAATCCATCTTTATCAACAGAAGCTAATATAAAAATAACTAAATTGTTACAAGCCAAATATCCAAATTCTGAGCTGACATTATTAGATTTAAATAATTCCCCTTTTGCTAATTATTCTTTGTCATCAGTATCAAAAGCTACATTCTATGAAAACACTGAATCAGATTATTGAATTAACAAGTTGAAAGAAACAGATATTTTAATTATTTCAACGCCTATGATTAACTTTAATTATTCTGCTACACTAAAAAATTTTATTGATGCAATTAGCGTTGCTGAAAAAACATTTACATATAAATATGCTACCAAAGGAGCATCAAAGGGACTATTAGATAACCTTAAAGTGATTTTAATAGCTACACAAGGAGCGCCAAAAGATTGATATCAATTCGGCAATAATTTAAAAATGCTTAAAGGTACTTTTAAATTCTTAGGTGTTAAAAAAGTTGCGTCATTATTTATTGCAGGTACAAAAGTATTTCCTAGAAACAAACTAAGCTACGATGAAATATTTGAAGATGTACAAAACGAAATTAACCAATTAATGCAAAAATTTTAACTGCATATTTTTTATTTTTTTGCTTTTTTATAGGAAAATAAGTTATTTGCAAAATTAGCATTATAAGCCATTAGATGAATATATTAACAATTAAAAAACTTGTGGTTTTCGTTCAGCTTATTTTCCACAATGCTTTACTTTAATATTAAAAAATATAATATATATTTGATTTTAATTAGATAAAAATAATTTAAAAAAGGATCAATATGAAAAAGAACAAATTTCCTGAGTTTCCAAGTTAGCATCAAAAAATGCTAACTTTTTTAATCTTTTATATATTTCATATATAAACAAAAAAATTTTTACTTTTTTCTTACTTTCTTTACAATCTTTGATATAATTGTTTTGATATGATAGAAAAAGCACAAAAATTGATTTTGATAAAAGCAAATTTAAAAGATAATGATTATTATCTTTCAGCAGGTATTTCATTAGGCTATGGAAAAGGAGTAAAAAAATTAGCTGGCTTGGGAAAATTAAGCGAGCTAAATCAAATAAATCCTAATGCACAGGCAATAATTAAGGCAAAGTTGGATGATATTGATGTTAATACA
>NZ_JNJV01000019.1 GCF_000702785.1 Mycoplasmopsis primatum ATCC 25948
AAACAATTGGAGAATATGCTTTTAATGGTTGTTGAAATTTAGAAAGCATTAAACTTCCTAATAGTCTTAAAGAAATTGGAGAATATGCTTTTAATGGTTGTAAAAACTTAAAAGGTATAACACTTCCTAATAGTCTTAAAGAAATGGGCCGAGGTGTTTTTCAGAGTTGTGAAAATTTAGAAAGCATCACACTTCCTAATAATCTTAAAGAAATTGGCAAAAAGGCTTTTCATAATTGTTGAAACTTAGAAAGCATTAAGCTCCTTGATGGTGTAAAAATAATTGGAAAAGAGGCCTTTTTTGATTGTTGAAAATTAGAAAGCATCACACTTCCTAATAGTCTTAAAGAAATTGGAGAATATGCTTTTAATGGTTGTGCAAGTTTAAAAAGCATTAAACTCACTGATGGTGTAAAAATAATTAGAAAATATGCTTTTCGTGGTTGTGATAATTTAAAAGAAATTAATATACCTGATGGAGTAAAAATGGGCGTTGATGTCTTTAAAGGTTGTGACAATTTAAAAATTAAAAAAATTAAAAAGTAAGAAAAGTCATGTATTTAAATAATAAAAGGAGCAAGTTATGGGTAAATTTAATTTTTCACAGAGATATAACTATGATAGATTAAAAAATGAAAATTTAATTAAGGCATATGTTATTCCTACTAATAAACTAAAAAAAGTTGATACTGATTTATTAGAACAAGAAGAATTTAGTGTTTTTTATTTTTTAAATAAAAACATTCAAAACTATGTTGATGCTAAAAAAATTAGTGGAGAAAGTCTCAGAGAACGATGAAATAATAATTTTTTAGATGATGAAGTTTTCAATAAAAAAAATAAAAAAGTATTTGTCGAACCATTATTAGAAGAAGTTATTTATTATGGTATTTTGCCTGAGAAAGAAACAGTTGTTAAATTTCATAATGAATTTGGTGAATATGATGATTATTTAATTCAGCCAGATGTTGAAAATATAACCCTTATTTGAAATGAAGTTGAAAGTGATATTTTAGAGGAACTATCACTTAATAAAGATGATATTTTAAGTATAAAAAACAATTTTATTGATGATTTAAATAATGAAACATTAACTAAATTAGAGGAGTTTAATTGTCTAAACATATCAAAAGAGATTACAAAATTTAATGGTTGATTAGGAATTGAAACAAAAGATATAAGTAGAAAAAATAGAAATTCCAAAGGAGCAAATAATGAGTAAATCAACAAAGAAAAAACAAATAAAAATAGATATTCCTATTTTAAAACCATTTTTCTTACAACAAGAATTTATTGATGCACTTAAAGGGCAACACACATTAAGGTCTAATGCTGTTATGGTCATAGTTGATGATAATGATAGTTGAATTTATTTTCTTTCACTTTTAACAGAAGATAGTGGAGAAGCAAATAATGGAGACATTTTAAATATAGATATAGAGCATGGAATACTTAACAACGGCGCTGAAGCCAAAATTACAGTAGCTAAAGCTGTTGATGTAGCAACTATTTATAAAATGAATATTGCTGACTTTCTATCTGTATGAGACAGCGACAAAGAAGACTTAGATTTATTGCCTTATATATCACTTCAAGACCAAATGCATGTGGTTAATAAAATATCAGAATTAATAATACATAACAAAGTGTCCTTAATTGGTTTTACAAAGCCAACAGACATTTAAATAACAAATTAAGGAGAAAAGATGAACAAAATTAGTAATTATAGAGATATGACCTATGAAGACTTTATTCAATTTAGAGAATTCGTATGAGACAAGTCATTAGCAACCGATGAAGCCAAAGAACTTATTAGAGTAGTAAATGATGACTATAACAATGATGGCCCAATTGACTATTTTGAAATTATTGAAGAGGAAGCATTTGAAGTATTCCCTGAAATTAAAGAGTGTTATGACTATTTAAGCAAAAGAGAAATAGTTAATTTAACAGATGGCGTAAATTCCACTGATGAGCCCTACATTGGCGAAATTGCTGCATATTATCTAAATGAAGAAATAAAACTTTTATATGAAGAATTTAAGTCTAAATATTCATCTTAAAAATAAAACTTAAATATTAAACTCAATATTAAAGAAAGGAAAAGAACCATGAAAAATATTTTCTTTACGAAAGACTTAATTTTAGAAAAATTAATTAAAAATAAATTAAGTATTCAGTCCAAAAAAGCAGATTTAACAAATAAAGAAAATTTCTGGTATTTAGATGTTAAAATGCGCAATGATGCTACTGGTATTAGCAATTTATTTGAAGCAGTATGACCTGATTACCACGCCAGAATAAATAAAATTATTGAAATATTGTCAAGAGTTTTTCCAAAAGTGGAATTAGTTGATACTCCATTTGATTTAATAAAAAGATATGACTATTTATTCTATAAAAAATACTATCCAAAAAATACAAAAGCTTTGCACTGTTATGATGAAAATAGCAAACTCCATAAATATTTCTTAATTGATAATTCACAACTTAAAAGAATGAGAAGTTTTTTCATAGCGCGTATGGGTGAAAATGATAGAGTTGTTATTTACCCAACAAATCAGTTCTTTAGCAAACATTGAAATGCAATTACTTTAGAACTAATGGCTAAGGAGTTGGGAATAGAGAATTTAGATGACTTTATGGCTAAGAATGAACAATTTATGCCTGAAAAAAGTTTCTTATTGTTCTTATTAGAAAGATATAACTTACTAACACAATACTGAAAATATAATGAAGATGCTTCAAAAGTCTATGCTAAGAGCTGACAAACTTTAAAATCAAATTCTTTAATCTTTGAAGATAAAGATAACTCTAAAATAACTAATGAAATATTTAAATTAGTAGAGTTTGATAAAGATATCAAAAAAGAATTAATAGACAGAATTGATAATGAATTCTCTTCAATCTTACCTTTATTAAATGCTGGCGCTTATAACAGCAATAAAATATCAGCATTAAGGTTTAGAAAGTTAAATCATAGAAAAGTTTCTGGTGTTTATTTTCCTTTCGCAGATACCATAGGTATTAATATTAATAACGACAAAGACATAAGCAGTTTCTTACATGAATATGCACATAGAGTAGATTTCAACTTTACAGATAGCATATTGCCTGTGTCTATGAGTTTAGAGTTTAATGAATTAGCTAAAAAATATACTCAATGCTACAATGAGCAAATTAATAGCCATGATATTAAGTTTAAAAAGAATGTTAAATACAATGGACAATATTTTACAAGCAACACAGAAATATTCGCCAGAGCATTTGAATATTATCTCTGCGATTTAAATATTAGCACCAGTTTTAACAAACATAAAAATGACTTAAATAATGATAAAAGAGGTTATGCGTTTGGCTCCTTACCAGATGATGTTTATAGCCATTTTATGAATTTTATTGAAAAAGTTTTTAGGTATCAAAATATATTAAAGTCATTAGTACACTTTATCAAATTTAACTATAAAACAGTTGAAAAGGAAAATAATGCAATCTAATAACTTACCATATAACTTTCAGTCAAAATTAACAGATACGTTGATTAAATCAAATGTTGCTAACTTATTATCTGACGTTGAAAAACAGATGCTAAATAATACTTATTTGGTTTTATTTAATAGCTATTATGGAGCAAATAATCACCAAGCACAAACATATTATGTTAATGATCCAAACTTTTATAACTATTTAAATCAATATGCTTATTCATATTTTTACAATCAAATTAATTATGAATTGAATAAGAAAATGTGAGACTTTCATAACAGGATGCAACATGTAATTTATATGGTTAATAAAAAACTTTATAACTGATAAATTCAAAAAGGAGAAACAATGCTTATATATAGAGTAGGGAGAATAATACAGATTGATAAATCAAAATCAAAAGTATTTTTTGAAAGCAATGATACAGGATACGAATTTATAGTTCCTAATATTGATTACTTTCAAGCAGGCAAGCAATACATACTATATCTTTATGAAATTAAAACTGAATATTACTGTATTACCTATGCTTTTAAAGAATATAAAGAAAGACTTTTATTTATAGACTTATTAAGCGTAAATGGTATTGGCCCATCAACAGCCTTTGCTATATTAAATAGTAACGGTTATGAGAAGGTTTTAAAACTAATTTGTAAAGCAGATATTAATGGTTTATCTAAATTACCATACATGAACGGAAAACGTGCTGATGCAATTGTTGATGATTTAAGCAGGAAGTGAGAAAATGCAGACCAATCAAGCGAACCCTATATTAAATAACATAAAAAGTTGTATGAATTGTTCAAAAGAAGCATCAACAACAGGCATAGTAATACAAGATGGAAAGCATAATTATTACTTTTGCGATACACCTTGTTTATCAAAACATATAAAAACTTATTGATATCAAGATGATAAGACTTTATTAATAGAAATTAAAGACTTACAAAACATTTAATAAATGAATTTAAAGGAGGCAATATGCTATATAGACTTTTAGAAGACCCACAACCTGGCGGAAAGATTGGAGACAAAGTAAATGAATCAATTACTAACACAGTGCAACCTATTTATGCTGTGTTTGGAAATATTTTATTAGTTCTTATTACGTTAGCAACAGTAGGAACTATTTGTTGATTAGGTTATCAAATTTTTAGGATGTCAAAGGCTGGTGCTGATACATATAAAGATGAAAAAAGAAAACTAATTTGAGTTGTCGTTTCAGTAATTATGTGTATATTCTTACTAACCTTTTTAGCTGTATTACAATCAAATGGTTGAAACTTTTCAAGCGTATTTGGTATAGAAACAAAAAAATAATACAAAATAAGGGAATTTTATGTTTGATCCATTAATAAATAATATATTGTGATTATTTTTCAATATGTTTTGATACATACTGGTATTTCCATTTGCTTGATTGTTAAAGATAACATTTATGGCGATTGAGTTTTTAGCTTTTAAACTGCCTATGTATCTAATATTCGGTGGTTTTGAAATTAGATACGACACTGTATTTATGCAAAAATACCTAATCTTTTGTGCTATTGGCGCTGCGGTAATGATTGGTTTAGTGCTCTTTAAATTTTTTAAAGGGCAGAAATCTATTGAAGACCAAATTGAATTTAAGCAAGCAGCTAAAAGAACAGGTGTTGGTATTGTGCTCATGATTGGTATTTACACAATTATTTACTTCTTAATTGTTACTGTTATGTCTATTTATGAGTTAATTAAGGTTTATTTAATAGGTGAAGATGCTGATTTAGCTGCTTTTATCCTTAATGTTTTATCTCCTGAATTCATTGATTCAAAGGCAGGTAAAGAGCAGTGGGCAACAGTTGCTAAAACTTATATTGTAAATAAAGATACTTTTATGAATATTAAGACGGGGCAGAGCCCATTAATGATAATAAGCTTGTTTGTCTCATTTTTAGCACTCTTATACACTATGATGGGAGTTTTTATAAGAATAGTAAAAACAGCAATCTATGAGTTTTATTACATTTTATCTGCTCCTGTATGAATTGCTAAAAGTGTTGGTGATGAAGGTGGCGAGACATTAAAGAAGTGAATGAATAAGACTTTTGAATGTTTCTTAGCTACTTTAATTATTCTTATATCTCTCATAATGCTATTAGTCATTATGGAAGTTATATCTGGCTCATTAACAGGCATTATTAAGGACTTTACACAAGGAAAAATATCATCTGGTTTTGTTAAACCAATCTTAGCAATTGGAATAATGGCTGGCTCTTGTTTTGCCTTTAATGAAATGATAACCAGAATTATGTATTTCTTTAACTTAGATGCTTATGCTAAGGGTGTAAAAGTTCCAAGCAAAAAAGGTTCAAAAGATAAAGAAAAAGAAAAAACAACTGATAAAGAGAAAAAAACAGAAACCAAGGAAACTAAATCTGTTTCTGCTGATAAAAACAAGAATGATAGCAAAGTAAAACAACCAAAAGAAAACACTAAAATGGCTAACTCTAATAAAAAAGGCGCTTCTGGAGCCAATGGTAAAGGTGGAGATGATACTGCTGGAAAATTAAAACAAGCATTATTAACATTAATTTCACCAGCGCTTGCTAAGATGGCTAAAATGGCTCAAAAAATGAAGAAATAACAAAGGAGAAACAAATGAAACAATGTAAACCGTTAAGAAGAAATAACAATTACATTTTTGCTTGAATCACTTGATATGATTTACTGTTATTTTTTGCTCTTGGTATATTCTTAGTGCTTTTAACTATTTATGGTTTGCCACATATTAAAATGATAAATAAGGTGACTATTGGTTGTTTAGGTTTAGTAGTTATTATTTCACTATTTATTAAAGTAAGAGGTTCAAGATATAAAGTTTATCAATATGTCTTTTTCTGGTTCAAATTTTTGGTTATGAAAAAGAAATACAGAAAAAACGAAATCTATAATCTTATGCTTTATAGATATTTAGACAGAGATGGAATTTTATATTTAAACAGTGCAAGTTCAAGTTCAAAGAAACAAGAGAATAAAAAGAATATTAAAACCTATCAAATGAAAATCTTAGCAATGCAAGGTAATTCTATTTTTAAATACGACCATTATGAGCAAGATAGACTTATGACTAATCTTAATGAAAATTTAAATAAAATAGGTTGTGCCTTTTCAATTGTGAAGATGCCTAATGTTATAAACTTACAGGTTAATTTAGCAAAAGCGCAGTCAAAATCAAAGGTTTTTGTTGATAATAACTCATCAACTTATTTATCACAAAAGCAACAAGACTTAGAAAAATTTGCTAATAATGATTATCAAAATTATTACATAGTCATTTATGCTAATTCGTCTGTTTCACTGATGGAAAATACAAATTTAGTTAAAGAAATATTTATCAATTCTGGTCTTTTAGTTAATGAATTAACACTTGATAAAATCATTGACTTTATGGTTAAGTTTTACAATATTCCTAATATTAGTAAAAATGATATTGACTTATTAATATCACAAAACAAAGACTCAAAAATTGACTTATTTAAATTATTAAAATTTAATGAGCTAACTATTAAAAGAGACCATATTCAAGCAGATAATAACTTCTTTTCAGTTCAGTCTATTGATGGTTTCGACTATGAAGTTGATTATGGCTATATGAATAGTCTTTATAACTCTAACTCAATTGTTATATGAACTTTATCTGCTATTGAGCAAAAGAAAGCAGAGCGTATGCTTGAATATGCTAATGTCAAAATGGGTTCTGATGCTCAAACTGTTTCAAGAAAAGTTCTAAGAAACAAGAAAAGACAATATGAATATGACATTTATAATGAATTAATTGACAGTATTGTTAAATCTAAGTCAAGAAAACTATTTGATTCATGTGTTTATATCTTTAATAGAGCACAATCACATAGTGAGCTTAAGGAATTAGAGAAACAAAACACTGAAAACGCAAGAGATGAAAGAATAAAACTTTTTAGTTATTCATTGAATCAGTTAAATGCCTGAAATCAAATTCAACTCATTCCTAATGATAGATTAAATACAAGTAATCAAATTATCTCTGATATGGTTGGTAATTCTTGACCTTGAAATACTGAAGTGCTTAATGATGGCAATGACTTTATATTAGCGTGCCAAAAATCTGATGGAACTCCTTTATTGTTTGACTTATTCTATAAAGACAAGAACAGAAAGAATAACAATATGATAATCATTGGAACATCAGGTAGTGGTAAAAGTACACTAAGTAAAAAAATGTTATTGAATGAATACTATGATAACGGACAAATAATTATTATTGACCCACAACAAGAATATAAAGATATCTGCAAGCAATGTAATGGTGAATATATAGACTTAAAAAATGGTCTAAATACTATTATTAACCCATTAGAAATACAGATTGATTTAAATGATAATAATAAAATTAATGTTTATAGTGTGGTTGAAAACCATATTGACTTTGTTGTTAGTTGATTAGACATTGTTTTTAGAGACTTAAACGAAGTTGATAACTTAATTATTGGTAGATTATTAAACAAAATTTACACTAAATATAAATACTTTAACTGTAAGTCTTATGAAGAATTAATTAAGTTAGATAAACCGCTGATGAGTGAGTTAATCACTGAATTAAAGAAAGCAACTTGAAAAGACGAAACAGAACAAAAACTGTTTAAAGATAGTGCTATAAAACTTTATAACAGGTTTGATTATCTGTTTAATCAACAAAAGAATTATAAAAACCTATTTAATAGTCAGTCAAATATACAACTTAATAATAAGTTTATTGTCTTTGATACAAAAGCCCTTATGGAGCAACAAAATCAAAGTGCTTCAATAGCTCAAATTTACTTATTACTTAAAATTATTAACAACAAAATTAGTATCAACTCAATTAAAAATGCAAGTTTCAAAACTATTTTATTAGTAGATGAAGCCCACTTGTTTTTAAAAGAAGAAACAAAAGAAATTAGAAACTTTTTAATTGATACTACAAAGACTATTAGAAAGTATAACGGTTCAATTATTTTAACCACTCAAAACGTTGTTGATATTTCTCAAAATGCCTATAAAATACTTGGAAACATACAATATAACGTATTCTTTCAAGCTAAACAAATTGATATTGAAGCAATTGAAAATATGTATAAAACCACACAGGCATTAAGTGATAATGAGTTGAAGTTTTTAGCTAATGCTGAAACAGGGCAAGCCTTATTATTCTTATGAGAAAAATGTCATTATCAAACTGCTATTTACTATAACGATTTTGAAAAGAACTTGTTATTCAATGACTTTACTAAATTTAAGACATTAATTAGCAACTTAAAAATTGAAATTGACCAGTTATTAGCAAAAGTTGATGAATCAGAATTTAAAACTTCATTTGTTAATACATTAGTAGAAACAGAAGCATCATTAGCAGAACAAGAAAAGAATTATAGCTACTATGAAAGTTATTTAGAGTTTTTATCTAATGTTATTAATCAATTAAAAGAAGTTGTTTATAAATAAAAATACTTTAAATACATCATAAATTATGGAGGTTCTTATGAATAAGAAAAAGATTTTAAACTTAGTCGCTGGTGGCTCTATTTTGTCTATACCTTTAATTTTTATGTCTGCGTCGTTGAATCATAGTACCAGAGCAATAAATGGAGAACCTGAATGAGTGCATATACAACCAGAAACTATTGTTTTTGATAGAACAGAAGAAAAAGGAACTGCTGATTTAATACCATATAGTCCAGATATTAGTTTAGATAAAAACCACTATGGTAATGATTTTTGGGTTTATCATGATAAAAAAAATTATCCGATAGTAGACAAAGTCCATGGAGGAATACTTTATCACAGAAAATCAATTGTAACTTTTGGGCTTACTTGAAAACAATGGGAAATGATATGTAATGACAAGAAAATTTATTTAAATAATGGTCAAACAATTAATCTTAGCTATGGAAAAGAACGGGCAGATTATCAGACCCAATTTGATAAATGACAAAAATGTATGAAAATAATGGATAGATATAGTAATAAAAAAGACGTAAGAATCACCATAAAATTATTATGAAATTATGATTATAAATGAACCCAACAAAAAAACCTATGTGATCGTGGACACATTGAAAAGATTAATGATAGACTTTGAGACTTGTATAGTTTTTTGAGATATTGGCGAGATAAAGGCTATGGAGTTGAACATTTTCAATATAGAACGTACACCAATAAAAGAACGTACAAGAGAATACAATATAAAACCGACGAAGCACTGCAACAAGCTTTTTGATCAGACCGTTTTTGATGATGTCAAAAAGCATATGGCGAAAGTATATTTAGGATAAGTGAAGACGATTCATGAAATGTACATTCAGATTTCTTTACAACAGAATCTAATATATTATTTAGACATAACGATCTTTTATGAAAAAGTTTAGATAGATACGAATTTATTGATGAAAACGGCAACTATGAAGATCCTGATGATTTATATGACTATAAATATTATTATTATAATAGAAGTGCTAAATTTCGTAATTTTAAAACCGGTGCGATTGGTGAATTCAATAATCAAGTAGTTAACATAAATTTTGTTGAATACAGATACAAATTACATTCATTAAATTTAAACCAAGTTGAATTTAATATTGAATATGATGCTTTTAATAATCATTGAAATTATTTAAATACCTTTTTTCCTATTAGAAGCGAAGTTGAATACAAAGAATGAAGAAAAAACAACGGCTTTCAAAATCTTAAAACTAATTTAGGCTACAAGGGAGATGGTGAATACTTAGATGATGTTTTTAAAGATAAGATAAGCATTGATTATCAAGGCAGAAAAGTTACATATACTTTTAAAGACAAACCCCATGAAATTAAATTAGTTGACTTTGACTTTAAGCCTTATTGATGAGAACGATTTAGTATAAATTTCCCTAAAAAAACTAATAGTAACTGAGAATACCAAAACTTTTTTAATTTAAAAGGAGACAACCCAAAAGATGATAAGCAATTAAACAATAATGCCTTAGAAATATCTAAACAATATACTATTCAAAAGCCTAATGAAGATGATTTATATCAACTTTCACAAGGCTATATAGAATTAAAAAGATCGTTAGATGAAAATGAAGAATTAATTATTAATGAGAAACCATTAGGTGTAAATAATGGTTCTAAATTTCTTTTAGCTAATTTTAAAGAGACAAAACTAAAAATTCAAGTTAAAGTTTATGATTTAGATGAAAACGGTGCCTTAAATGGTAAAACTAAACTTTATACCGTTACAGAAGATTTATTCGCTAAATTGAAAACTGATATTAATGCTGATTTACAGTTTAAAATAGAAAACTGAGACCCGAATGCAAACTTTGAACACGCTCAAAAAATTAGTGATAAAAAGTTAAAAGCAATTGGCGAACCTGAATTAGATAGTGAAAATAACCAAATTGAAAACCCTAATTATGATGAGAGAATAAATAAAGAAACTGGAACATATGAAGAAATTCTTACACTTAATCAAACTGTAATTAAAAAATTGAATAATCAAGTAAATGATTTCTTTGATTGACCTTATAAAGAGGACTTCAAAAAGCTTAAATGATGAACTGATGAGCAAGATAATTCTGTTATCTGTAAAGTTATCTATGCTGATGCTGGCTATAAAATAGAGTTTCCTAATGCTTTTGAATACATAGACAAATATCGCTATGACCACAATCAAAAGGCTTTTCTTTATGAAAAACCATTGTTTCTTGATTGAGAGCAAAATACTTATAATGATGACCAAGGAGATATTTATCTTTATAAAGCAAAACAAAGATTTGGTATATCTAAATACTATTTAGTTTATAAAAATGTAGATAAATTAAATGAAAAAGATACTGTTAAAGCAAAAGCATTAGATATTGCTAAGGAACAGTTAAAAAATACTGGCAATTTAGCAGAATTTAATGAAACATCTAAATTTTTCAGTATATTTTATCAAGACTTAATTGAAAAGAAAAGACCATTAAATAATTACAATAAATTAATTAAATGGTATGAAGAGTTTTTAAGTAAAAACGAAGTTAAATTAAAGGTTTATTTCTCTAAATTTAATAAAGATAAGTTAATTAAAGAAGACTTTAAGGATTATTTAATTAAAAACCGCAGAGATTGATTTTCTGTTACTCATGAAAACGGAGAAGATATTTATAAAGCAAAAACAAAGATTGTTGATGATGAATTAATAGCAGTTTTTAATGAGTTCTTTAATACTTTAAAGAATAATAAGATTTTAACCTACTATCAAGAAGTAAAACCTGATATTAGACTTGATATGCTTGAAATTAAAGATGAATCAACTGCTACAAAAGACAGTGAATCATGAATGTATGATTTAAACTTAAATATTAGTCCAAATGCTAATTCTATTTTTCAGTTTATTTTTGATGAAGAGTCAAAACAAGTCATAAGACTTAATTTTGTGCCTTTATTAAATAGATTGGGACTTACTGATGAGCAATCAATAGAGTTAAGATACGATGAAGCAAATATTCAAACTAATTTAGCTCAAAGAACTGTTGATGACTGAATTAACAACAACGATGATTTAATAAAGTTAATTAAAGATAGCATTAGCTCATTTATTATTACTGGTCAGTTATTGAATAAAGGTCAAAGCATCACAATAAATGGCAAAGTGATTACTTTTAAGGAACTTTTAAATAGTATTAAACTTACAGTTAAATTTAGAAATGATAACAAAGAGTTAGTTATTGAAACTAATGATAAGTACTTTACTATAAATAATATTAAATTTATATATGTATTATCTCAAACTGTTTTATCTTTAAGCAATGTTAAGTTTCCTGCTTATTCTAACCCTTTTAATAGTTATGAACCAGAAAACATTCCATTAAATGATGCTAATGATAAAAACGAAATTGACGAGGAATTAAGCAAAACAGTTTTAAACTCTATTAGATATTTAACTTATCTAACTGACGAAAATAATCAAAAAAGTCAAAAAGAATTTATCTTAGAATTCTTAAAACATTTTTATCTTACAAAACTTACTAAGACTGATTATTTATTAAGTGATGAATATAGAGAAGCATTAACTGATACTGAGTTATTAGAACAAAATAAAATTAAATACGTTAATGAGACGCTTAAACTAAAAACCCTATTAAACAGTGAAATAATTAAATATTTAAACCTTTTAATCGACTGAGAAATCTTATTAGAAGTTAAAGAAATGATTAAGCAAAAAGACCCTAATAATAAAGATTTTGCTTACTTATTAGCCTTAGACAAAAAAGAGCAATCTAAACTAATTTATGACGCTAATAAACTAATGCTACAAACATATGAATTAGTTGAAACCTGATTTAAAAAACAACCTACTAAGTTTGAACCTGTTCTTAACTGATATAAAGAACAAATTAAAACTAAGGAAGAAATAAACAGTAAAAGCTTAAACAAAATTTCATCATCAAAAGAATATGAAAAAGCTAAAAAGGAATTAATTAATGATATAAAAGAACAAAACTTTTATATTAATAACAAGGAAGAAATTAATAAATTGTTAGTGTTAAAAGAAGTGCTTGAGCTATGAAAAGATGCAACTAAGTCTATAAAAGTATTCAATCATAAGATGACTGGTTATAGTGGCGATATTTCTAAAATATTAGAAAAATTACCATTATTAGACATTCAAGTTGATAACTTAGAAACTGTTGAAGTTGATAAGCAGACCCTTAATTGAAGCACAGTTATAACAGAATTTACCTCTAAAAAGCAAGATTTATATGAAACCTATGCTAATGACTTATTTATAAATAGAATAAGTTCTCAAGGCCTTATTGAAATGAAAAAATGACTTGATTTTCTTAATATTGGGTCTCATAGTCCTAATACACCTGCCGAAAGACATGAGCTATTATTAAAGAAAATTATCATTTATAAAATATGAACTCATTTTGATAATCATCTTAAAGATTGTTCTAAACCAACTGAGTTAATTAAATTATTCTCACAGATAGCAATAAAACTTCCACTTGAAAACCTATTAAATTCTTTATCTAATACGAGTTTATCAAAAGAAGCAGGGAATTATTATATACAAGACTTTAACATTAAAATTAAGCCTTTATTTAAGCAATTATCTAATTTAGCTAATTTAAAAATTACTATGAAAATTAGTAAAGCAGTAGCAGAATTAGCTAAGACTAATAAACCTATTAATATTAGTGAATATCAATTTGATGATTTAGATATTTTTACACATTCATTTAATAACAGTAAAAACAATGAATATATTAAAAATATGATTATTAATCATATTGAATCAAATATTCCTAATTCAACAGGTAAATTATGACAAGACTTATTGCTTGAAATAACAATTAAAGACAAAACTGTGATTTTTGATACCAAAGAATTCTATGACTTGTTAAATACACAAGATGATAAGAAAATAACAATCAAAAACATAGAATACTTTATCAAACAATGTAAGTTTGCTTTTAAAGTTAAACCAGAAGCTAAAAGATGAAAAGGTTCTAACTCTTTCACTATTAATAATTACATAAACTCAAAATACGATATTAACCATGATAAAAAACAAAAAATTATATGAATTTCATCTGTTGTATTCTTTTCTCTACTTGCAAGTGCTGTTATAGCAACTGTAATTATCATTAGAAAACGCAACAAGAAAATAAGTGTTTAACCAACTATGAAAAAGTTAATGAGTAAATGGTATAAAGCAAAATGATTAATAGGTGTCGCCTTATTTGTGTGCTTCGTTATTTATTTTGCTATTTGCGACATCGTATTAAATTGAGGGAGGTATGTAATGCAGCAACTGATTATAGCAATAGTTTTAGTCTGTTTATTATCTTTTTTCTGTTTAACTACATTCATAATGAACTTTGTAAAAATGATTATTTATTTTAAGCAAAAGCGTTTAGCTAAAAAGGCTAATCAGTCTGAAAAAGATTAATTTATTTTAAAGCGTAAGGAGAAATATGTATAGATATATTAAAAGACAACCAAATGACTACCCAAGGTTATGCTTTGAGAATAAACTAAAAGCATATGGAATTACTGTTATAGAAAGTGATAGCACTATATATAACAGAATAAGCAATATAGTTAAAAACTTCAATAAAGATATTGGATTTAACTATTACACAATTTATAGTGCTTTTGTTGATGATATAAGGCACAAACCAGAACTTATAAATAAATTTATAAAGTTTTGTAAAGAAAAAAACACTTATATATGAAAACACAACCAGTGATATAACCAAGAAACTAATCAAATTGATTATGAAAAACTAAAAGAATGCTTACAAAATGAATATATTAATCAAGTCTCTGAAATTGATTATAGAATTCAATTTTCATTTATCAGGCGGTGAAATGAACCACAAGATTTAATTAATATTAATGATTTAATTGTGTTTCAATCTAATACAGGTTTTTATGATGCTTTTTTCAATCATTTAGACAAGTATTTAGACAATTTAGATTATTTTCAAGATGATAAAAAACGGCTATTGAATAAATATATAGACTATGCTAATAAACTGAGTCAAAAGTTTATTGATGATGAAATGATAGCAAAACATGGTTTTAAAGTAGAGGAAATTATAGAGATAGACAATCAAATATTAAAACGTGAAAAAATTAAACAAAGACTTAAAAACGGGTCACCAAAAGTTGAAAATGTTGGTCACTTAGACGGCTAATAATTATGTGGAGTAAGGAGAATAAAACAATGAATTGAAAAGAAATTAATGAAAAAGTAAATGAATATAGAAAATTAGGTTTTAACGAAAAACAATTATTCCAAATTCGTAAAGGACTTGAACACGGCATAGATGTTTCGTCTTATGCTTATAAAACATGCGATATAGCATTAATGAAACTTAAAAGAGAATTACTTGAATTAGAGAAAGGAATGGAGCAATGACGTTCGCAAGCTTAATTGATAATAATGACTACACTAAAAAACAAGCAGAACTTATATATAAGGGACTTAAAAAAGGTTTAGATGTTTCTTATTATTCTGACCCAGCATTTAGATATGCTCAAATGTTTTGAATATATCAAGGTCTTAGAGATGGCTTAGATGTTAATTTATATGCCCATCAAAACATTCATCATAAAGCAATGAAAGAAATTTATTTTAATTTAAAACGAGACAAAATTAAACAAGAAAAGCAAGCAATTAGATTATCAAAAAGATTTATAAAATAGCCTAAAAAGGAAAATATACACTTAAATTATAGTTTTATAGTCTTTTTATAATGATTTTTTGCTTTTTAGCCTATAAAACAGTTAAAAAAGGAGATACAAATGAACCCAAAAAATGATGAAAAATGAGATGATGATTTATCAATTAGAACTGATGAAATTGACTTATTAGAAGCATCTAATTCTACTAACGGCACAGTTGAAGCGCCTTTTGTTTTAGATGAAATTCCTAATACAAAGTTAATTAAAAAATTTGAAAAAGCAGATCCAGAACCTGAACCCAAACAATACACTGCTAACGATTGAGACACATTTTGAGTGCCTGCGGAGTGAGTAAAACCATCTCCTTATAGTAAGAGAGAATATATAGTTAAAATGCCTTATTTAAAAGTGCAACACCCAGATTATTGATTAGCAGGTAAAAGATTTACAGTTGTTGAACCTTTTATTAAATTTACGCCTGATTGCAAATTTGCTGTAATCTCATATCGCAAAGATTATTCTTTTAATTTAGCTTCTTGATTTAAAGATCCAGCAACAGAAGAATATAGATGGAGAACATGGCCTATTAAAGGCAAAAATTTAAAGTGGCAAATAAGAGTTTTTGGCGCTATTAGTAAACAGGAAATATAAAGGTGGAATTCCACCTAAATTATTCCTGTTATACAACAACACAATAATTAAAAAGGAGAATTTATGAATTGAAAACAAATGAGTAAAGATGATTTAAAAGAATTTTCAAAATTTGCTCAAAGCAATAAGAGCACATCTATACCTGTATCTAAATTAGCTAATACATTTATTAAAGAAATTAGTTCTGAATATCATGTATATTATGAAAAAGAAATTAATGGCGTAAATTTTATTAAAGCCCTAATGCATAAAGTAGCTAAAAACTCTGTTGATGAAGACAATATGTTTGACTATTTAAAGAAAAGACAAGTTTGAGACCTTGGAGATGCTATCAATGATGTAAAAGCCAGAACTATTCAAGAATTCTTTTCTTATTATATCTACCAAGAAATTTACGACATTACCAGAGATTATGATAGATATCAAAGAAAATTAAAGCAACCAATAGAATAACAGTTTAAAGTTTAATATAATTTAGTTTATATTAATCTTTTTTATTAAAACTTAAATAAATATAACATAAGGAGTTAATTATGATTAAAAATAAGATATTAAAGAGCGCTCTTGCTTTAGTTCCTGTGTCTTCCCTAATTGTTTGCAGTGCTAAACCCCTAATTTCTTGTGGTTCTTTTAAATTTGGAAGAATACCAGAACCAAAACCAAGTCCAACACCAGATCCAGATAATAGTTCAACAAGCGGTCAATCAAACAATTCATCTACTAATGGTGAAACAACAAATGAAACTACGTTTAATAAACTTAGCGCATTTAAAACTAACTATAACACTATTGAATCATTAGATAAAAACCCAGCTGTTTTTAATGATACAGATAAATTTTTAGTTGAGGATCTTAAAGGGTATAGACCACAATGAATGTTTAATGACCCATATAAATCTCTTTATATTGGCGGTGTTAAGTCTTATTATGATTATGTATTACAAATAAATAAACATGGAAACACTTCTCAAATTAAGAAAAGATATGAAAGATTAAAGTCAGATGAAAAAGTTTTAGGCACAAAACAAGAAAAAAGATTAGGGACACATCTTACAGAAGCTTCTACTTATAATTTAGATGAATTAGCTGAAATTTATGGTGAAATGTATAATGGTCATCCAGCAGCTAAAAAATTATATGGTTTTAATATTTTTTATTTTGGTTCTCCAAAATATCAAGATTTTGTCTCACCAGATGATTTTAATTGATTGTCTTTTGATAATAATAAAGAGTCTGATTATGGTTTTTATTCATTTGATGATATGCATACATATTCAAAAAGATTTTATGAAAGAACTGACCGTCATTTTCTCCAAAGGAGAATAAACACTGCTTATAGTGATCCAAACCACCCACTCCATATTAAAAGTGTAAAAGGTTATCAACATAGCTATAAAGGTGGTTATGAAGGTTTTGACTTATATTACAATGATAATTATTATGCTAATGGAACGCCTGACAAAAAAGATCCTATTGGTGTTTTTGTATTAAAAAGCGGCGGTTGCCCTGATGGTCGCTGAGATCCCGCTGGTTTTTACGGCAATGAATTTTATATGTCGCCTTTTAGAGCCATTATGAACTCAAACATCAGCTCTCTATCACTCAAACTACTTGCCAACTGAGTTGATTTCAACCTTAACCTTATGAATATGCTCAACGACGATAAGAAAACTTTCTATGAGCTCATTGATAACCCAACCTTCAAAAACACTCTCAATAGCCTTAAAATCAGTGCCCTTGAACTACTTAAACCAACCAACTATGCTAACTGAGTGGAAGAAGGCACAAGTAAGCCATACAAATTCTTTTCAGACGAAATTGACCTTATGAAAGGCTCAAAAAGTTTGTCCCCAGAAGGCGAACCTTCCAACCAAAGACAATTCTATAAACTTGCCCTTCATATCTATAACCAAGTCG